>JAITFO010000118.1 GCA_031281265.1 Candidatus Fibrimonadaceae bacterium | reverse complement strand
GCTCTTAGCAAAGGCGGCTTAGGTGATGCGACAATTCGCAAACTAGGTGGCACATCTAAGAACCAATATATGTTGAGCATTCAAACGCAGGATTCCGGTGAAGAAGCCGTTAAAGCCACGACCGCAAAGCTAGACGCTGCGCTTGCAAACGCAGGCTCTCCAAGAGAAATGGCAACGGATGTTGTTGGCCCAACAATAGGTAAAGAACTTCGTTTTAATGCCATACTCGCTGTTATTCTGTCTTGGATTGGCATAGGCATCTATATATGGGCTAGGTTTGGCAAAATGGGTCTGGGTTTTGGCGTGGGTTCAGTGATCACGCTAATTCACGATACAATTATCTGCATAGGCCTTATAAGTTTCTTAAAACTTCCCATAGACGGTGCGATGATAGCCGCGTTCCTTGCGATGATAGGTTACTCAATCAACGATACAATAGTTATCTATGACCGTATTCGCGAAAATAAATTCCTAGCCAAGGAAACTTTGGAAGAACGCATAAACGTTTCCATCAACCAAAGCCTTTCTCGCTCCGTGATCACAAGTTTATCTACATTGTTCGTGTGCATAGTTCTCTCGATTATGGGTGGTTCCAGCATTCGCGATTTTGGTATTGTGATGTCCACTGGTATTGTTGTTGGCACTTACTCTTCTATCTGCATAAGCGCGCCTTTCTTGGTGTGGTGGAGCAAGAAATTCAAAAGAGGAATGGGGTAGAGAGTGCCTTTCATTCTGCTATTGCTTGCTATTGCCGCTTATGGGCAACAGCAGAAACGCATAGCGATAGTGAATACCGAAGATGATGGCGAGCCACCTATCAAGAATTCGGAATTAACTCATTTAACAGACAAGCTACGTGAAATAGCCAATAAAACCCTGCCGTCAGGCAATTATGCTGTGATGACACAGCAAAGCATACTCGCTTTTCTCGGCTCGCAAGAAAGTATGGTGAAAGAATGTAGAGCGGCAGAGGGCTGCCTTGCCAAACTTGGCAGAAAAATAAATGCCGATTACATAGGACAGGCACGCATAGGACGTTTTGGCAAAGACCTAACCATTAAAGTTGAACTTTACGAAAGTGGTAGCGGAAATCTGATAAACTCATTTACGGCAGAGTCAAAAAATATTTACGGCTTGCTTTCCGTTTTGAATAAAGAAGCCCCGTATTTGTTTAAAAAGTTGTCAACGGACAAGTCAGACGATGGGAAATCATTTACGGACATCCGAGACGGCAAGAAATACAAGGCGGTTGCAATAGGCAAGCAAATCTGGATAGCGGAGAACCTTAACTACAATGCAAGCGGTTCCAAATGTTATGACAACAAACCAGCCAACTGCGACAAGTATGGCAGGTTGTATAATTGGAACACGGCTAAAACAGCTTGTCCCAAAGGCTGGCATTTGCCAAGCGATGCAGAATGGACAAAGCTGACAGATTTTATTGGAGGTTCATCTACCGCAGGAACCAAGCTGAAAGCAACGAGCGGTTGGAATAGCAATGGCAACGGCACGGATGAATTCGCTTTTTCCGCCCTGCCGGGCGGCATCGGCTATTTAGATGACAGTTTCGACGATGTCGGCGACTTCGGCGACTGGTGGAGTGCTAGTGAGAACGATAGCTACGACGCTTACAACCGGCTCATGGGCTACAACGGCAAGGATGTCTACAGGGGCTACATCAGTAAGAGTTGTTTGTTCAGTGTTCGTTGCTTGCAGGATTAGCACGTAGTACCTTCCATAGCGTAGTAACAATCTACGCAGTTACAAAGTATACATTTCGTAAAAAGCATATTATGGTATAATAGTGATTTTTACTATATTAATAACGAGTTGGGTGGTGTGAGGATATGGAAAGAAGCATTATAGAAAAATTAGGGTTTGAAAGAGCCATTGACATCAGTAAAAATAGAAACATTTCTGTTTCTCAAAAGGAAATAATTAATCAAGTGAATAAGTTTGGTATTGACAAAGTTTATTTTAGTCAAAATGAAAAAAATAGTTATCCTGCTGTTTTTTTTAAAAAAGTAAAATCTTTTGATGTATCAACATTAAAAGATATTGCAAAAATACATAAAAAGGTATGGAATTATAAAAAAGTTTCGTTCCTATACGTTTATAACGATGTGGAAATTAGAATTTATAACTGTATAGAAACACCTATTTTTATTACCGATAAAACAGATTATATAAAAGAACTTGAAAAAAAAGAATTGAAATCATGTAAATATTCCGACAAAGAACAATTGGAAAAATTGTTACATATTTTTTCATCTATTGCGATTGATTCAGGTTTAATTTGGTCAATAGAAGAAGCAGCAAAAATCAGAGAAAAAATCAAGGTACAACAAAGAGTTGACAAATATCTTGTTGAAAGTTTAACTGAAGCGACTAAAAAATTAATGGATGAAGGATTAGAAATTAAACTTATTCATCGGTTAATTTTACGTTCCTTATTTCTATTATATTTAGAAGATAGGGGTGCTACTGACCAAAATTTTTATGCCAAAATCCAAAAAACCGCAAAAAGTTATTTTGATATTTTAAAAAACAAAGATGATACTTATTCACTATATAAAAAATTAGAAAAACATTTTAACGGAAATGTCTTTTCTATTGAAATTGATGAGGAGAAAAAATTAAAAGGAAAACACTTGGCTATTATTCGCAAATGTTTTATTTCTGGTTATAATAAAAATACACTTCAAATGGAATTATTTCCCGATTGGCGTTTATTTGATTTTGGTATTATCCCAATTGAACTTATAAGTCAGATTTATGAGAATTTTCTATCAAAAATTGATCCAAACCAAAAAAAGAAATCCGGTACTTATTATACGCCACCTTCGTTAGTAGAATTAATTTTGAATGAAAAACTACCGATAAATTCAAATGACAAACAATATGAATTGAAAATATTGGATCCGGCTTGTGGTTCGGGGATTTTTTTGGTGGAAAGTTTTAAGCGTTTAGTTAAGCGTTATGAAAAAGCTCACAATTTAGAAAAATTAACTAATTTTGAAATATTAAAAAAAATCTTAACAGATAATATATATGGAATAGAAATTGATGGCAATGCGATAAAAGTAGCAACTTTTAGTTTATATTTGGCTTTGGTTGATAAACTAGAACCAAAAACGCTTTGGCAAAGCAAAGAACAACAATTACCTAATCTAATAAATGATCCTAATGATATGACGTTAAAAAAACAAGGAAAAAATTTATATTGTAGAGATGCAATTGAAGAAATTAAAGAAATCGAAGGTATTACTTTTGATTTGGTTATAGGTAATCCCCCATTTGGAACAGATAAGCTTTCAAATTCTATTCGTAAATATTGCGATGATAATCAATTCGCTAAGGAGAAGGTGTTGCCATTTTTGCATAAAGCAGTAAAATTTGCCCCTAATGGTGATATAGCTATGATTTTTAACACAAAATTATTAACAAATACGGGAAGTACTTACCGAAATTTTAAAAAATGGTTAATGCAAGAATGTTATGTAGAAAAAGTGTATAATTTTTCTATACTGAGAAAAGCTCCTAAAGATTTTGGAGGGCAACTTTTCGGAGATGCTGTTGGACCCATAAGTATTGTATTTTATAGAAAAGAGGAACCCAAAAATCCTACTCAAAAAATTGTGTATTATGCACCAAAAACATATGTAAAATCAAATGTCTTGGAAGGTATAGTTATTGACAGTACAGATGTAAAGTATTTGCCTCGAAAAGAATGCCAAAAACCTGATACTAAGATTTGGAAAATTGCGATGTGGGGTGGTATAGCTGATTTGAAATTGATGGAAAAAATCAATTCTAAATATAAAATACTTAAAAGTGTATTTGCCAGAAAAAACAAACAGTGTTTTTTTGCTACAGGACTTAATGCAGATTCTGAACATTTAGATTTTGTTCCTCAAACAATAATTGATACAAAAAAAATAGAGCGATATTACACACCAAAGTCAGCGTGTTATATAAATTCAGTTAAATATAGGAAAATAGAAGAACAATATTTTAAACAACCATTTATCGTCATAAAACAAGCACAATCGGAAAAACAAATAGCGGCATCGTATATTGACTATAAGGCATACTGTCTTAGTTCGGCTTATGTTATTAATGGAAAAAATATAACCGCTAGTGAAAAGAAAGCATTAGTGGCTATTTTCAATTCGGCATTTAGTAAATATTTCTTTTTTATGCTTGCATCGTCTTGGGGTATTGAACGAGAGAGAATACAAAAGAATGAAATGTTGCTATTACCTTATTTGCTTGATAATAATATACATATTGAAAAAATAAATAATTTAGTAGATAAATTAATGAATCTTAAAAAGAAAGAAGAGATATTTCAAGATATTTCTGAAAAATCTTCTAATATTGAAAAAAATATTGATAGCATATTATTTAATGATATTTTAAAATTATCAAAAAAAGAGCAAATAAACATAAATGATGTTTTGGAATATAATTTAGATTTGTTTGAAAAGCAACAAAAATCAAAAGGATTATTACCTATTTCTAACGCAAAACCATACGCAGAAATGCTTTGTTCAGAATTAAATGATATTTTAGAAGAGCAATCTCTTTTTGCTAACGCTACCGTATATGCCAATGATATGTATAATCCTTTATCGATAGTAAAAATTTCATTTGAGAAAACTAAAAAGAAGTTGGTATCTTCAGAGGATAGTATTAACAAAGAATTAAAGAAAATAAATGAATATTTATGGGAAAAGAAAGCTGGTAATATTTATTTTCGCAAAAAATTGAACTATTATAATGGAGATGATATTTTCATCATTCGCCCAAATCAACAGCGTTTTTGGAGTCAATCTATGGCAATGGAAGATGCTGCTGAACTAATTATTGAAATCTTAAACTTAGAGGCACAATGACTGGAAATTTTAAGCATATTTCAGAATTTAAAGACAGCGTTGAAAATAAGTGTATTCATTTACTTGTAGAAGCATACAATCAATCTATAACTGATAAATTAATACAATTGAACTGGGAAGAAAATGATATAACAAAACAGTTATCTGAATATATTGAAAATAATCCTCTAAGAAAGGGAAATCCTTTTATTATGATTAACGTTGAACATAATTTATCTAAGATAACTGCGAAAAAAACAAAAGGATTTGCTGCGAAGAGCTTGCGTATAGATTTATGTTTTGCAACATTCAAATCTGAGGAGGAATATAAAGTGTTTTTCGAAGCTAAAAATTTGAGAGAAAAAGATTCTGCTTTAAAAAGAAGATACATTGATACGGGTATTGATAATTTTGTCACAGAAAAATACCCACAAGGATTTTTAGTCGGTTATTTATTGGAAGGTGCAGTTTCTCCAACTATAGACGGTATCAACAATTTACTCAAAAAAGATAATAGGGAGAAAGAGTGCTTGTATCCTAAAAACCATAAAACGGTAAAATATTATTATGAATCTAATCATTCAGAATTATGTTTGAAACATCTAATTTTTGATTTTACAGTACTATAAAACTCCATTTCTCCTCAAACCAGCCTTATCAACAGGACAATTTTGCTTGAATTTGCCCCAGTGGCTAGCGTATTTTAGTATAGCGGACGTGTGTGGTGGAGCAAGAGATTCAAAAGAGGAATGGGGTAGAGAGCAATTCCCTATCCAAACCAAAAATGCTAGACAGAACTTCTGCTCTGTCTTTGCTTTCAATTTTCTGCTGCGTTGCTCCGTTCATGGTTCTAGTTAAAAGTTTTCCGTTTTGGTAATAATACTGGATGCCGTTTTTTTTGTCCAGCTTGTTGAAAACCGCGTATTTCATGGACTCTCCGGTGTAGCTCTCTTCCCAAGCGAGGTTGAATTCCTCGGTGGTGCAACCTTTGAGCGGAAAGTAAAAACGGAACTTTGCCGCCTCGTTTGCAACGCCTGTCCAGAGGCAGAGATTTTCGCCTTCCCTTTCAAGGCGTACCCAGTTTGGTTGCAGGGGGAATGTGATTTTGTTCAGTTGTGGGATGTCTGCCGGAATGGGCAACGGGTCAAAAATCAGGTAGCCTGGGTCTAAGAAAAGTTCCGTTCCGTTATCGATTATGCTGAGTGCGCAGTGAGCATTTTTTATATGCTTTTTATGCCCGAGCAGGAGTTTTGGTACATAGCCAAGTTTTACAAGTTCTCTGTGCAAGCGCATTGTAAGCCCAAAGCAGGTGTTCCCGCCTTCCTCGCCAACTCTGAGTATTTTGGTCAAATTTTCATAAATCCAAGACGAAGACAAATTGCAAAGCGAGAGCAGGTTTGGATTTATATGCCGTGAAAGGCTCATTTTTGGAAGGTAGAAATATTTTCTAAATTACCCTTATGTCTAAAACAATTCTTTTATTTCCGGGGCAGGGTGCCCAGTATGTTGGGATGGGCAAAGTTTTGTCCGAAACTTTTGAACCTGCAAAACAGCTTCTTAAAAAAGCTGACGAGGTTCTTGGCTTTGAGCTTTCCAAGATTATGCAGGAAGGCCCTGAGGATACGCTTAAAAGCACGGACAACACACAGCCCGCTCTTTATGTTTGCTCTTGCATGGCGATGGAGCTTTTGAAGAGCAAAAACCTTTCCTTTGACTATGTGGCTGGGCATTCGCTTGGCGAGTATTCCGCGATATATGCAGCAGGCGGTTTTTCTTTTGAAGACGGACTTCGTTTAGTGCGTGTTCGCGGCGAGCTTATGGCAAAGGCAGGCGAGCTAAAGCCGGGTGCGATGTCTGCGGTGCTGGGTCTCTCGGAGGCGGATTTGAACGCTGTGCTAGGCGGAGCGCAGAGTGCAGGCGTTGTTGTTGCGGCAAACTTCAATTCACCCGGGCAAATAGTTATCAGCGGCTCAAAAGAAGGCGTTGCCAAAGCTGGCGAAATAGCAAGCGCAAAAGGTGCAAAAAAAGTTGTTCCGCTGCCGGTTTCCGGTGCGTTCCACAGCCCGTTGATGGAATACGCATTGCCAAAATTAAAAGAAGCAATTGAAAAAACTGCTTTCAGCGATTTGAAAGTTCCCGTTATAGCCAATGTGACCTCGGAGCCTGTGAGCAAGGGCACGGAGCTTAAAGAGCTTTTGGCTAAACAGCTCCTTTCTCCCGTGCGTTGGCAGCAAGGTATGGAAAAAGCCATCTCGCTCGGCGTTCAAAGAGGTATTGAGGTTGGCTCTGGCAAGGTGCTGATGGGCTTGATGCGCAGCATTAGCCGTGAAGTCCGTGTTTATCCGGTGGAAACGGAAGAGCAGTTCAACGCAGTAGCTGAATAATTTTCTTTTCGATGCTCTGCCAATTTCCGCTTTCCATATCGGAAACGGAAAATACGCTCGCTCCAAAAGAGACAAAGTCACAGCCCACATCAAAAAAAGTCTGGACATTTTCTGCCTTGACTCCGCCGCAGGCGAGCAAGGGAATATTTTTGAATGGCCCCCGCAACTCCTTTATGTATTGCGTACCGCCTAGGGAAGATACCGGAAAAATTTTTATAGCAGTTGCTCCCAAAGCATGAGCCTGCATGATTTCCGTTGGTGTTAAAGCGCCCGGGATGCAGGGAATATTTTTTTGAACGCAAATTTTTACCACAGCGGGATTTGTGCCGGGTGTGACTATGAATTTCGCTCCGCAG
Source organism: Candidatus Fibrimonadaceae bacterium (assembly GCA_031281265.1). GTDB lineage: Bacteria > Fibrobacterota > Fibrobacteria > Fibrobacterales > Fibrobacteraceae > Fibrimonas. The sequence goes on along the minus strand of JAITFO010000118.1, from coordinate 5,141 downwards.
CCAAGGGCGGTTTGCAAATCCTGCTCAGTTATAACCGTTCCCGCGCCGACAATTAAACCGTTTTTCCCACCTTCCTCGCACAATTTTTCCAAAGCTACTGCCGCACTAGCTGTGTTTAATGGAACCTCTGCGAATTTTAAACCAGTGCTTTTGCAAACTTCCGCGCAGTTTGCAACCTGCTCGGGCGGCAAGCCACGGATGATTCCTAAAAAAGGTTTTTTGCGAAATTCTTCGAGAAAATTCATCTTTTAATTCCTGCCGCTAAATCTCATAATACCAATATTTTTGTGATTTTCTTTTAATAGGTCTGTCATATATGCTCAATTTTGAATCAGCCGGAATAGACTCCGTTACAAACACATTGCTGCCCAGCACGGAATTTTTGCCTATAACCGTATCTCCGCCAAAAATGGAAGCTCCAGAATATATGGTCACATTGTCTTCTACAGTTGGGTGTCTCTTTTTCCCTCTCAAGCTCTGCCCGCCTTTTGTGGAGAGCGCGCCCAAAGTTACCCCTTGGTAAATTTTCACGTGCTCGCCTATAACCGTTGTTTCGCCTATCACAATGCCTGTTCCGTGGTCTATAAAAAAATATTCGCCTATTTGCGCTCCGGGATGAATATCTATTCCCGTCACTGAATGGGCGTATTCGGTCATTATACGTGGGAGCATTGGGATGTTGAATAGGTAAAGCTCATGCGCAAGCCTGTAAATTGATATGGCATAAATGCCCGGATAAGAAATGATAATCTCCTCTTTGCCTATAGCTGCGGGGTCGCTATCAAACGCGGCCTCGACGTCGGTGGCGAGGCTTGCCCTGATTTTTGGGAGTTTTGTCAAAAAATCCATCACTAATTTTACAGATTCCTCTTTATTCTCTTGCTCTTTTTTGCCAGCCAGCAGACGGAGCAATAAGCGCTTAACTTTTTCCAAAAGCACTTCTGCGTATTCATCATCAAAGTAGCCGGGGAACAGCAAACTGCGCAATTTGTCTATGAGTTCCACAACATCGTTTTTACCGAATTGGCAATTGGGTTCTATCGGGATGGAGTTTTTTAATTCCGAATAGCTGCTTAAAAGGGAATCCAATAAAAGTTTCACAAGGGAAATATAGTAATAAAATAAAAGAACAGAGTTTTCTATATTCTCTTATCTTATGCGTAAAAAACTGCTTTCGGAAGGCTCAAAGGAATTTAAGTATGAGATTCGCGAAATAGTAAAAAAAGCGAACCAGCTCAAAGCTCTTGGGCTCGCAATTCATTGGGAAAATATAGGCGACCCCATAGAGAAAAAATGCCAAGTGCCCGCATGGATTAAAGATATAATGGCAGATTTGGTGCAGCAGAACAAATCCTACGGGTATTGCCCGTCAAAAGGGATTTTGGCAACTCGCGAGTTTTTGTGCAAAAGAAACAACGCTCTGGGAGGCGCGCAAATAACCCCCGATGATATTTTATTTTTTAACGGAATGGGAGATGGTATATCCACAACCTACCAGCTTTTGGATGTGACGAGCCGTGTTATTGGCCCTTCCCCTGCATACAGCACGCACAGTTCCGCAGAGGCGGCACACGCCAACGCAGACCCCATAACTTATAGGCTAGACCCCGAAAATCATTGGTATCCCGACCTTGAGGAGTTGGAAAACAAAGTTAAATACAATCCGAGCATAGTTGGCATTTTAATAATAAACCCCGACAATCCTACGGGCATGGTGTACCCGCTTGAGCATCTCAAAAAGATGATTGAAATTGCAAAAGAGTACAAAGTGTTTGTGATAGCCGATGAAATCTACAATAAAGTGGTGTATAACGGGGCACGTTCATACTCACTTGCGGAATATATAGGCGATGCTCCCGGCATAGCTATGAAAGGGCTTTCTAAAGAACTGCCGTGGCCCGGTTCTCGCTGCGGCTGGATGGAGTATTACAATAGAGACAAAGACCAAGAATTTGCCGCTTTTTGCAGCGCGCTGGACAATGCTAAAATGGTGGAGGTTTGCTCAACAACCCTTCCTCAGCTCGCGTTGCCGCTCATTTTGGGCGATAGCCGCTATGAGGCGCACCGTGCTAATTTAAACGAGCAAATAGGCAAACGCAGCACTTTGATAAACAAAATTTTAGGCGAAGTTGCCGAATTAAAATTCAACCCCACTTACGGTGCATTTTACAATTCCATAATTTTCAAAGACGGAGTTCTGAACAACAAGCAAACCCTGCCCATAGAAAACCCAAAGATGAAAGCACTTGTAGAGGAATGGTGCAAGGATGTTAGCCCCGATTACCGTTTTGTCTATTACCTTCTCGGTTCAACTGGAATTTGCGTGGTGCCCATTAGCAGTTTTTGCTCGGAGCTTTTGGGCTTTCGCATAACCCTTTTGGAAGAAGACGAAAAGGAATTGAACAATGTTTTCACAACGCTCAGAGATGCTATCAAAGCGTATGTGAAGAGTGCCTAGCGACGCAGTTCTCTAAAACCATCAATGCTATCTATACTCTCCACCCTTTTATAGCCAATCTTCTCCAAGCTATCTATGCGGTAGCCCAAATTGATTGCGCTTTCGTAACATTCCCTAGCCGCAATTAAACTGTCAGCTTTGAACAGAACATCGCACCGCGCATAGTGGCTATACGCTTTTTCTTTGGAATAGTTGTAATAATACCAAAAGCCAAAGATAAGAGTTGCTAAAACCAAAAGAAAAATTATATCACCTTTGCCCATGAATTTTGAGCTGGATTCACCTGATTCTTCTTTCTTTAAAAAACTTATGAGCATAATTCCCTCCTCATGTCCTCATAATTTTTTAGATAAATTTTCGCTTTTTCCGCAACCGCTTCTGGGGTGTAGCCAAATTCCTTTTCCAAAACTGTGAACGGCGCAGACCTTCCAAAGCTGGTTAAACCCCAGGAATGCCCTAACGGTCCAACTACGGGTGCAAACACAGATGGCAAACCGCTGGAAACAGCAAATGCCGCTCCCCAGCGAGGAATCAAAGCCTCGCGTTCTTGTTGCGGTAAGTCCATGAAAAGTCTTGGGCTCATAACGCTCACCACGCGCACAGAAATTCCTTCTTTGCGCAAAATATCAGCAGCTTGGCAACATAGGTAAACATCGGAGCCGTTGGCAGCAAATGTCAGCGTAGGGTTTTCTGCATTTTGCACTATGTACCCTGCGGCATTAGCTTTTGAATGTGGATTCTCCAAAGGCGGCATCACCTGCCTAGACAGTATGAATGCGGTTGGGCTATCGCCGTTTGCCATTGCCATTTCCCAGGCAAGCGTAGTTTCGTTTGCGTCTGCGGGGCGCAGAACCAGCATAGAAGGCTTCCCGTTTGGCAAGCTCATATTTTCCAACAGGCGAATTTGAGCTTCTTGCTCCACAGGCTCGTGGGTTGGGCCGTCTTCGCCAACTCTAAAGCTATCGTGTGTGAATAAAAATTTAATTGGCAAAGCCATCAGCGATGCAAGTCTCAAAATGGGCTTCATATAATCACTGAACACAAAAAATGTTGCACAGGTTGCGGTGAACTCTCCGTGCAGAGCAATGCCGCACATGGCACTGCCCATTGTAAGCTCTGCAACCCCGGCTTGCAAAAATGCTCCGGTGAAATCGCCCGGTTTTAATATGCCTGTTTTATCCAAAAAGCTCTGGGTGTAATCGCTATTAGAGAGGTCTGCTGAGGAGCAAACCATATTTTTTTGATTATCCGCAAGCCATGCCAAAACCGCGCTGGAATTTACCCTTGTAGCAACGCCTTGTTTTTGCGGGATAATAGAAAGGTCAAGAACCGGGGCTTTATTATTTTGCCAATGTTCCAATTCCTCTGCGAGCTGCGGATAGGCTTGTTTCCAGGTTTCATATCTATGATGCCAAGAATCAGATTCCTTTTGCAAATCTTCAAGGCGGCTGTTAAATGCATCCTCCACGTCTTTCCAGATGACAAATGGATTTTCGGGGTCTCCGCCCAAATTTTTTATGGTTTGGGCTGTGGAAGCACCTGCCGCATCTATAGGCTGCCCGTGGGTGGACACTTTGTTTTCAAAATTGTTATTTTGGGCATCTTTAATGCCCTTTCCCATAATGGAATTGCCTATTATTAGAACAGGTTTTTCTGTTTCTGCATAAGCGTCTGTAAATGCTTTTCTCAGTTCGTCCGGGCTGTGGCCGTCAACGCTGTAAACTCTCCAGCCCCAAGACTCGTATTGGGCGGCAACATCGTGGCTCATAACTTCACTTGTTGGGCAAGAGAGCTGAATGCTGTTTGAATCAAAATAGAATATGAGGTTCGAGAGCTTTAAATGCCCTGCTATGCGCCCAACGCCGTAGGCAATTTCCTCTTGAACCGTTCCGTCAGATAAAAGGCAGACGGTTTTATGCTCAAATAATTTTCCAAAGCGGTTTACCAAAATTCGCTCCGCGATGGCGCAGCCGAGCGCAAGCCCGTGCCCAAGCCCAAGGGGGCCGGAGGTGTTTTCTATTCCGCGTTCAACATCAAGGTCTGGGTGCCCCGGCGTATGGCTGCCGAGCTGCCTAAAATCCTTTAAATCTTCCATGCTCAGCCTTTTTGTGAAGCAGAGCATTGAATAAAAAGCCGCGGACATGTGCCCGGGATCCATGAAAAAACGGTCTCTTCCCCGCCAATAGGGGTCTTTTGGGTTGAATTTTAAAAATTCCTTGAATAATACGGAAAAGAACTCAGTGGCGCCCATAGCGCCACCCGGATGCCCGGATTTAGCTTTTTGTACCATGGCTGCAGACAAAATCCTGGCATTGTCGGCGGCGCGGCGGATTATCGCGTTGTGCAAATTAAACCTCGCATAAGAGGGCACAATATAGAAATTTTTTGAGAAACTTTCAAGGGATAGACGCTGCGGCAACTGCAAAAGCACAAGATACGTTGAGGCTGGCCTTTCTCCCTTTCATCTGAATGGAGGCTATGCCATCGCATTTATCCAGCAGTTCCTTTGCAACGCCAAGCTCCTCGTTGCCCACTATGAGCAAAAACTTTGGAGGCCATTCTAAGTTCTTTATGTTCTGCCCGCCTGTTTCCAAGGCTATTATGCCATAACCCTGCTCTTTATAAAAGTTTATGCAGTCCAGCGGGCTTTCCCAGCGGCGGCTCTTTAGCCAGGTTTCGCAGC
>JAITFO010000099.1 GCA_031281265.1 Candidatus Fibrimonadaceae bacterium | reverse complement strand
AATGCGGCGTTATTCCGTTTTGCAAGAAGCGTTATAGATGCAAGCGGGCAAATAATCAGCGCAGCTAGACCTATAAAAAACCAAACTGGGTTGGAGTTTCTTAAAGCCCATTTGAAAGGAGCTAGTTCATGTTTGCAGGATCATATTTTTAATCGGAAAAAACTGGAAGTAAACGGAGGCTTTGTCAATTTTCCTTTAGCTTGGAGTTCAGATGCTGCAACTTTTTGTCTGCTTGGCAGGGAACACGAAATTGTAGCCATTCCATCTGCTATAGTGCAAATTCGCATGAGCGGTGCTAATATCAGCACTATAAATACTTTGGAATTTTTGAAGAAAAAGATATATGCCCAAAAATTATTTTATCTGTGGAGCATTCAAAATTTAAAGTTATCGTTAGCGCACAAATTGGCATTTTTAAGAATGTTTACCAGATATGCCAGCAATCATTTTTTGCCATTTTTTCAAATGCTTTTTCAAAGCCCCAGAATATTGATGCTTTTTTTGGCTGTGTTGTCAGTGCCAATTTATAAGATTAACCTTGCCTGTAAAACAAATTTGTCAAAGTAAAGGAGAAACAATGAATATAGGCGTATTTGATGGACTATTGAGATTTCGTACTAATTTACTATTGAAAATACAGCGAAATTTTCATAGATTTCAAACTTCAAACTTCAAACTTCAAAATGAATTGAAACAGCCTCTTGCTATTTATTATAGAATTAGCGATGCTGGTTATGCCAAAACAAAACCGCCATATATAAACAATGAAAATTGCTTGCGTAATGCTGTAAAATGTTTTCCCATTGAAAATTGCAGGTGGGTGATTATAGCGGATAATTGCTCAAATGAAACTATGCAAATGATAAAGAAGTATGTTCCAGAACATTCCATCCATGCTGTTTCAGTTGGTCATGGCGCGGGTACATTTCGATTGGCCTATCAAATGGCTTTAAAATTAGACGATAGTACGCCGGTATATTTTCTTGAAAATGATTATTTGCATAAACCAGGTTCGTATGAAGTATTATTAGACGGGCTTTTGCAACCTTATTCTTATGTAACATTATATGATCACCCTGATAAATACGATAATAAGCATTTTGCCGTAAAAAATGGCGGAGAAAAAACTCGCGTGCTTGTTGGCAAATATTCTCATTGGAAAGTTGCTCATTCCACAACTATGACATTTGCCAGCACAGTAAAAACGTTAAAGCGGGATTGGGCTATATTTGACCGCTGGACACGTACTAAGCATCCGTATGATTGCCAGATATTTGTGGAACTTGCCAGTAAAAAACATAATTTGATAAGCTCTTTGCCAGCTTTTTCAACGCATGGAGAAACCGCTTTCTTAGCTCCGCTGGTGGAGTGGGATAATATAGCGTTGGAGAATTAAGTATGAAAAAAATATTATTTGATTTTATCACCTTGCAAGATAATTTTATTAACGGTGGGTTGCTTTATACGCAAAAAATATTTTATGAAATATTGAACAAAGAAGTTGAAATTTACGGATTATATGACGGGAATGTTCCTATCAATGAAAAAATAGATGCAATAACAAAACGATACAAAATAAATTTAATTAACATTCGAGATAAAAATGTACACGAAATGGTTAATAATATGCAAATAGATACTATTTTTATAGGGGTTGCTCAACGCTACAGTTTTTTTAACTTATATGATTTTAAATGCAGAATAATTATCGTTTGCCATGATATTAGTGACAAATCTTTGGAGTATTATGGAATTTCACAATTTAAGCCTTTAAAGATTTTTGAAAAAAAATATGTAATAAATGAGAAAAAAAATAAAATTAAACTTATTATAGAATTCTTTTTATATCCATTACTTTTATTCGTAAGTCATATAAAAAACAAAAAAAGAAAGGCTTCCCGCTATGAAAGATTGAAAAAATTGTTTCAACAACAAAATGTATTTGTTGTTACGGTTTCCGAATACAGTAAATATAGTATTCAATATTTTTTAGGCAGTTCAAAAAATGAAATAAAGACATTTTATTCACCTATTAGCAATGAAAATTTTGGGAAAGCTACGGAAAATTGTAATAAAATAGGAATAGAAGATAAAAAATATTTTTTACTATTATCCGTACATAGAGAATCTAAGAATGCGGCTTTGTTTCTAGAGCAATGGGAGAAATTTTGCTTAACAACAAATAATGAATATCACTGCGTTTTGGTTGGGAAAATCAAAGCAAATATAAAAAATTGCATTGTTTTAGAAAAAGTCAGTTCAGAGGAGCTTGCTTGTTTGTACAAAAATGCTTTTGCATTTATTTATCCTAGCTTCTCAGAAGGATTTGGCTACCCCCCTGTAGAAGCTGCTACGTATGGTACGCCAAGTATATGTGCCAATGTTACTTCCATACCAGAAATTTGCGGCGATATGCCTATTTATTTTTCTCCATTTTATCCCGAAGATTTATTCAAGGCAATGATAAAAATGGTAGAAAATAGGGAATTCTATGTTGAGAAAACCAAAAATAGATTTTTAGAAATAGAGCAAAGGCAAAAAGAAGATTTGCAAAAATTAATTAATTTGATTTTGAGTTAGTGCTTGTTATTTTTTCTATATTATACATTTGCATAACACAAGTAGGAGAAGAAACATGTTTAAAAAATTCTACTATAATATTCGCAGTTCTTGGTTTAGCGAATTAGGAAAAAGACAATTTCAAATTCAACCGCCTCCGATAACTACCAACTACGCGGAAATAGAATTAGCTGAACGTCTAAAAGATGCTGTTCGCTTAGAACGGTATGGTTACAAGGTCTATTCTCAAAATGACGAAGATGGGATAATTGCGGAAATTTTTAAGCGAATTGGGGAGACCAATAAAAAATTCATAGAATTTGGTGTTAATGACGGTTTGGAAAGCAACGGACATTTTCTTTTGCATAAAGGTTGGCAGGGCTTGTGGATAGAAGGTTCTTCTAATTATTGCAAGCAAATTCGTGATAAATTTAAAGAACCTATTGCGAAAAAACAGTTAAACGTTGTAAATGCTTTTATCGATAAAGATAATATAAATGATTTAATAACAGGCGGTAATATGAATGGAGATATTGACTTACTTTCCGTGGATATAGATGGCAATGATTATCATGTTTGGAAAGCCATTAGTTGCGTAAATCCAAGGGTTGTTTGCATTGAATATAATGCTAAATTTCCGCCAGATTTTGAATGGGTAATTAAGTATAATAAAAAGCATATTTGGGATTATAGCGATAATCAAGGCGCATCTCTAAAAAGCTTGGAACTTTTGGGGAAAGAATTAGGGTATCAATTAGTTGGAACCAATCTAAATGGTATCAATGCTTTCTTTGTAAAAAAAGAGTTGGCAAAAGATTTATTTATACTGCCAGCTATTTCGGAAAATTTGTGGAATCCGTTTAGAATGTACAGTAATTTAAGATATGTTTCAGGTCATACATCACTTTATTATGTGGGGGGGAAGTCAGGAGAAGAAAATGATAAATTATGAATTACCACAGATGAAATACCAAGAGCAAAAGGGGCTTATTTCTGTGATTGTTCCTATTTATAACAATGAAATTTATTTAAAAGAATGTCTAGATAGTATTTTTGTACAAACTTTTACAAATTGGGAAGCGCTTTTAATAGACGATGGTTCAACGGATAATACCGGGAAAATAGTTGATGAATATGCAAAGAAAGATTCTCGCTTTATTGCCATTCACAAACAAAATGGAGGAGTTTTATCTGCTAGGAAAGCGGGACTGGAAAATTCAAAAGGTGAATTTATAGCGAACTTGGACCACGATGATACCTATCACCAGCAATATTTAGAGAAAATGTATGAGAAAATAACAGAGACAGGTGCTGATTTTGTATGGTGCAAAAACCAACTTGAGGCTGACCATGTTGATGCCAATTATCATGTGACAGATTATAAATGGAATGAAGATAAATCTAAAAATATTGAAATTATGTTAACGCTCGCGCAAGGGGTGAGTTGGATTACATGGGATAAATTGATAAAGAGAGAAATTTATGCTAAAGTTCGCTTCCCAAACTTGAATGTTATTTTTGGCGAAGATCCTATCCAAATGCTTCAGGTTGCGTATAATTCAAACTCTGCGGCATTTATTCCAGAAAATCTTTATTTCCATAAGAAAGGGGGTGCTAGCACAAGACCGAATATAATTTCTGTTATTCAGACTGTGATTATCATTGACGATATCTTTAAAAATCTTTTCAATGGAATTGTTCCGGAGAATATAAAAAATCTTTTTTATTCTAGGTTTTGTAGAAGGATTGCCTATTATTATTATCGGTTGGATAAAAACAAGAGAAAAAGGTTCATAGATGGATTAAAGCCACTTTTATCAGAATCTATAAAACGTGAGAAGAATTTGAGCCTGAAAATATGTTTATTTCTAGCGAATAAAAGAATAGAATTTCCGTTTATGTTGTGGGAGAGCATTAAAAATTTTAAGAGTAATTTTCTATATTTTCATTAAATGAATACAGATAAAAAAGAGTGCCTTTTATGTGGCAGAGATGCACAATGCGTTGAACAAAATTATCCAGGTTATCAGGAACCGGATATATTTTTTATCTACAACTGCGTGTATTGCAATACCCAATTTTCATACCCAAGGGTAGAGGCAAGGCACATATACGAGATGATATATGAAAAAGCAGAAACGGTGCCTGGATATAACAGATATTACGAATATAAAAATAAGGTTAAAACTGTAGAAAATCCGTTACAATATTTAGCTAGTGCAGAAGAAGCATATTGGGTTATAGATAACGCACTTAAACAAGATATAGAAAAAAATGATTTAAAAATCCTTGAATGTGGTTGCGGAATGGGTTACTTGACATATTCTTTGCATAAGGCCGGATTCAATGTTATAGGATTGGATATTTCTCAGAACGCAGTTAATGAGGCAACTGAAAATTTTGGCGAGCTTTATGTCTGTGCTAATATTTTTGAATATGCTATGGAACATAAAGAAGAATATGATAGAATAATTCTGACCCAAGTTATAGAACATATAGAGGAGCCAATCAAGTGGTTGGAAACTTTGCTAATTATGCTTAAGAAAGGTGGTAAAATAATATTATCAACAGAAAATAAAACGATTTATCCTAAAAATGCAATATGGCAATCTGATTTGCCGCCTATTCATATATGGTGGTTCAGCGAAAAATCATTTAAATACATTGCAAACAAAATAAACGCCTCAATAAAATTTACCGATTTCAGTAAATATATTAGCGACAGTAAATCTATTGGGATAGGAAAAGTTCCATATAATCAACATAGGTTTGATAAAAATGGCAATGTTGTCGTAACTACTCATGCCCCCGTAAAACAGAACAATTCAAAATCATTGTTGCGGCGATTGCAAGAAAAAATTCCATTTATCAGTTATATTTACCGCAAATTTTGGAAGCATTATATTTTTTTTGGCAAACGCAGGTGGGTTATGGGAGTGATTCTAGAGAAAAGGAATCTTATATGATAAATTTTAACGAGGCTCCTTATTTAGGTACTGAATTTGCCTGCATAAAAGAAGCGATTGATTCAAAGCATATCAGCGGAGATGGCAAATACACAAAACTCTGCAATGAAGTTTTGGAAAACTTAACCAAAGCTAAAAAAGCACTTTTAACAAATTCCTGCACAGCAGCACTTGAAATGAGTGCTTTAATGCTGAACTTGGAACCCGGCGATGAGGTGATTTGCCCAAGTTTTACATTTGTTACAACAGCAAGCTCTTTTGCTTTGCGGGGTGCAAAAATTGTTTTTTTAGACATTAAAAATGATACTTTAAATTTAGATGAAAATTTATTGGAACAAGCAGTAACCCCTAGAACCAAAGCCATTATCCCAGTACACTACGCTGGAGTTTCTTGCGAAATGGATAATATTCTAGAGATCGCAAAAAAATATAATTTGAAGGTTGTGGAAGACGCTGCTCAGGCTGTTGGCAGTTTTTATAAAGAAAAATCTTGCGGTTCTATAGGTGATTTGGGTTGCTATTCATTCCACGAAACAAAAAATATCTCTTGCGGCGAGGGTGGGGCATTGCTTGTGAACAATGAAAATTTTATTGAGCAAGCAGAAATAATAAGAGAAAAAGGCACAAATCGCAGCAAATTTTTCAGGGGACAAGTGGATAAATACACTTGGGTAGAACTCGGCAGTTCTTATTTGCCGAGTGATATGCTTGCAGCTTATCTTTACCCACAGCTTTCAGAAATGAAGCAAATCAACGAGCGACGCATAGAACTGTGGAATAATTATCATAAAAATTTTGAGGAATTTGAAAATAGGGGAATTATAAAAAGACCTTATGTACCTGTGAACTGCAGACATAATGCCCATATGTATTATTTGAGGTTTAGTAGCTTGGACATTCGCACAAAATTCATAAATTTTATGAAACAGAATGAAATTATGTGTGTATTCCATTACATCCCCTTGCATTCAAGCCCGGCTGGGCAAAAGTACGGGCAAGTTGTTGGCAAAATGGACACCACAGATAATGTCAGCGAGACCCTAGTCAGATTACCTCTTTTTTATGGGATGAATTTTGAAACGCAAGAGGTAATTATAAATAATATTTTCCTATTTTTGAAAAGTTTATAATATGTTTGGCATAAAAACTAAAATAGTAGCTGCTGTTAGAAGACAGTTTTATAGATTTTACACAATTCGACAAGATTTTATAAATGTAAATCCAATTTTTGACACTCGTTATTTGGATGAGGAAATTTGCGATCATGCCTTGTCCCTTGTTTCTTCTCCGTTGTGCATTACCCCTAAAAACAAAAACAATATAGCATTTTTAGCCTCGGAACTTAGCGGCATGGGTGGACATACAGAGCTGTTGAAAAACTTGGCACAGGCATTACCGAAAGGATATAAGAGTAAATTATTTTTAACAAGAAAGGCGCGTAGTGAAAAATATGCCGCTTTGAAAATAGCAGAAATTGGGAAATATTCGGAAATTGATGGGGTTGATTTTTGTTGGAAAAATGAAAAAAAAATGCTAAATAAATTGTTGAAACAAGTTTTGGAATTTTCTCCAAATGTACTGATAACATTTATTCATATGGAAGATTCTTTTGCTGTTGGCTTGATTGCGTTGCTAAAAAAACATACTGAGATAAAAATAATTTTTTGCAACATAGGTTCGCAGTATTCTAGTTTGGGAATGAGTTTTGCTCATTTGATTTGGGAAGGTATGCCAGCCACCGCTTTTGTTACTCAAAAATATAGGAAATTAAAAAATACGAAGGTACTCGGCCTTTGTTATTTGACCAAAGAGAATTTACCAAAATTTAGTGCACAAGAAATTATGACTGTAAAACGTGAGCTTGGCATTCCTGAAAATGCTCTTTGCACAATGACCGGTTGTAGTTCTTATAAGCTTTTTGAGAATGGAAAATCATCTTATTTGGAAATGATAAAAAAACTATTGGAAAAAAATGAAAATCTATGGCATGTGTTGATTACTGTACTTGATGAGGAACAGAAGAAAATTTTAAAAGAGACGGATATGCCCAATAGATTTATAGTTGCGGATTTTAAGCCTAATTTCAAGTTATATTTTAAGTGTGCAGATGTTTTTATAGACAGTATTCCTTTTTCCAGTGCACTCACTATGGTAGATTTAATGAGTTTAAAAGTCCCATTTGTCGCATTTAAAAACAAGGATAATTTAGCTTTTACATTTTATGAGTATTTACCCAAAAATTATGCTTATCTTTTTGAAAATATTTTTGATATGCAAGCGGGAATTGAAAAGCTTTTGAGCGATAAAGAGGAACGGGAACGAATTGCCGACTCAAATTATGGACATTTTTTAGAAAATTTTGAGGGTAATAAAGTGGCAAAGAAAATTTTAGATGCAGATTCTGTTGATTCGGAAATAGATGAAGAGCAATATAAAGATTTTAAGGCAGTAAAATTAGTACCTTGGGGGAAGTAAAAATAATGGACATTTCTTTGCGAGAAATTACAGAAAATGATACTCCATTTATTTTAGAATTGCGAAATTCTGAATTTGTAAAGAACAATTTTGTGATTAGAGAACAATTTACGGAACAAAGCCAGAAGAAATGGCTGGATAGCGTTGTTGCAACGGGAAAGGCAATACAATATATTATACTAAACGACAATTTACCAATAGGTTCCGTTTATATAAGAAATATTGATTATACTCAAAAAAATGGAGAATTTGGAATTTTTATGAGAGAAGATTTTACCGGAAAGGGCTTTGGAGTTGTAGCGACAAAAGAGATATTGAAAATAGCATTTGAAAAATTAAAACTGCACAGGGTATATTTACGTGTATTTCCAGATAATCTTTCTGCAATAAAAGCCTATGAAAAAGCTGGATTTATAAAAGAAGATTTGTTGAGAAACACTGTCTGTATAGATGGTGAATATAAAGATATGCTTTTAATGGGAATTGTCAATAATGAAAAATAAATACGATTTAGTTTACAGCCTTGGGCGTGATTGTGCCTGCGCAAGTTATATGAGCAGATTTGGACTTAGGTGTTATTCTGGTCCATTTGATTGGTTAACTATGCCTTTAACGATAGATACCGATTTTCAAAGGAGGATAGAGTGTATTTTAAACGATTTTGATGATTTTTGGAATCCTGCGAATTTTAAATTTTTGCCTAAAAATCCAGAAATTTTCAATGATGAAAAATGCGATTACTACGAGAATATAAAAACAGGTTTTTGGTTTTTCCATGATTTTCCTGCAAATGTTTCTTTTGATGATAGCTTGCCAAAAATCAAAGAGAAATATCAAAGAAGGATAAATAGATTTTATGAAAAAATATACAAAAACAACCGAGTACTTTTAATCTGGTTTAGCCACTGTTTTTTAACTGATAATAAATTACAGGTGGAATTATGCAATAAAATTTGTGCAAAATTTGGCAAACAAATAGATTTTTTAATAATAGAACATGACGAAAATTTACCACTTGGAAAAATCGAAAAGATAGAGCTTTCTCACAACATTGCCAAATATACTTTATATACTAGAAAGTGTGATGAAAAAGGCAATCCAACTACATTAGGACAGGAGGAATTCTGTGGAAAAATTTTTGCTCAGTATAAATTAAGCCTTTTTGCAAAATTTAGATTTAAATTTCTCAACAAGAAATTCCCGCTCATTAGGAGAAAAACCAATTAAAAATACGCTTGGAATAAATAATATAAAGAAGCCGCCACTCGTTGTGAAAAGTGCTTGCCAGCCGCTAAATTTTAGACTTATCCAAACCGGCAAAGGCAATGCAATGCAGAAGATGGAAAGCAATCTTAATAATACATCTTTAAAAAATCTCAAGAGAGAAATTCTAACGTATATTTTGGATAAATAAAAACTGTATGTGACTCCCAAAAAAGCCATAACAGAATAAACAACGGGAATTATTTCTGGAGAATAGCCATTCTTAAAAGAAATGTAAATAATCAAAAAGTTAAGCATTGAAGATATAAAAGCCATTATATATAATTTTTTGATTTTCGCTGTTGCTAATATGGAACTATTAATTGCAATACCCAATGTATTTACCAAATTATACACTAATATTCCCTGACATAGAAAAACTGCGAAAGGTGGTACGGTTTTTAGCCACAAATGCAAAATAAAATCCATATTCAAGATTAAAGGCACTAATATTGCAAACATACAAAGGAACATAAACTTGGTAGCACGAAAAATTAAACTGTGCATATAATCAAAATCATTTTTTGCATAAGATTTTGTAATCTGTGGATTTACTGCAGCTGAGAAGTTGCCCATAAATTGAGCGACTGCATTTGAAACCTGCGTCATAATTCCGTACGCTGCATTAGCCACAACTCCATGAAACACATTCAAAAGCATATTAACACCCTGAAGCGCCGCAATTGCTGAAACCGCGCCCAGCGTTGTCCAGCCGCTAAATCCCATCCTCTCCAAAAACATCTTTTTATCCCAAAACCATTTGAAATGCGTTTCTTTAAAATTTCTATGGCAGTACATTATGTAAAAACCAATTCTGGCAATATAAAGGCAAAAGAGCAAAATGGAATAAAATTTCAATTTATCTATAGGAGCAAAGCCTAAGGAAATTGCAATTATGAGAAAAAGGACGGAGTCAGCAATTCCTATGTAAGCGTAAACTTTCATTCTCTCGTGTGCGTTTATCGCAACCATATAGGGTATTTGCAGAATGCCTATGCATGCGGCAAAAATGGAGAATTGGTAAACAAAATTAGCCGCTTCCATTCGCTCGCTTGGAATGCTGAGTTGCGTATTCAAAAACCAAAGCCCAACAGTTTCCCCCAAAACAAAAATGAAGAGTGCGGTAAAAATATGGATAACAACACTCAGATTGAAAGTTTTTTTCAGTTGCTCAAAATCACCTTTTCCCAAATCAAAGGTGAAATATCTGCTGGTTGCAGAAGACATTGCATTTTGTATAAAGGAAAATAAAACGATAATTCCACCGACTACGTTGTAAATGCCAAAATCGCTAACTCCCAGCTGCGCCAAAACCTCCCTGCTCGTATATAGCCCTACTATAAAGGTCAAGAAACTACGAAAGTAGAGAAACAGCGTATTTTTTGCTATGCGTTTGTTGTTCTCGGAATGGGTCATATATCGGTAAAAACAATATAGAATTTGGAATTTTTCTATATTATCTTTTCATAATTTTAACCAGCGAGGTTCAGATTGTCTAGTGATCCTATTTACAGCGCCCAGCTTGAGGCTTTGAAAGAAAAGAAAAAAAATATGAGGCTAGGCGGTGGAGCCGAAGCTATTGAGAAACAGCGCAAAAAAGGCAAGCTCTCGGTTTGGGAGAGAATAGAATACTTCTTTGACGCTGGAACTTTTGTGGAAGTTGGCGCATATATAGAACTCAGAAATGAATTTTTTGGGCTAGGCAAAAAAAAGACCCCTGGCGATGGCGTGGTGACCGGCTTTGGGCTTGTGAACGGCCGCTTGGTTTATGCGGCTGCTCAGGACTTTACCGTTTTAGGTGGTTCGCTTGGCGAAATGCACGGCAAAAAAATTGCAAGCCTTATGGATATGGCTCTGCAAAACGGAGCCCCCTTTGTGTCTCTGAACGATTCCGGCGGGGCAAGGGTTCAAGAAGGCATAGGCGCTCTTTGCGGCTACGGCGATATCTTTATGAGGAATACTAGGGCAAGCGGCGTTATCCCGCAGATCTCTTTGATAATGGGACCTTGCGCAGGCGGCGCGGTCTATAGCCCCGGCATAACGGACTTTGTGGTTATGGTAAAAGATACCTCCTATATGTTCATAACAGGCCCGGAGGTGATCAGAACCGTGACAGGCGAGACCGTGAGCATGGAGGCTTTGGGCGGCCCGGAAATGCACTCCGGCAAGAGCGGGGTAGTTACCTACGTTGGGGAAAATGACCAAGATGCTCTGGACTGGGTGAAGAGGCTTCTCTCATACTTACCTGGCAGCAATGCGGAGACCCCTCCCTCTGTGAACTCTGTGCCTCAGATTGAAATGCCGGCGGATATAGAAGAACTTGTTCCTGCCAATGTGAACAAGCCTTACGACATGTCCGAGGTTGTGAAGAATATTTTGGACATAAATTCCTTTTTGGAATTGCAGGAAAATTATGCCCGCAATGTGATAATAGGCTTTGGGCGTTTGGGTGGAACTTCTGTAGGCATTGTGGCGAATAACCCAAGGGAATCCGCTGGTTGCTTGGATGTGAATGCCAGCGACAAGGCAGCGCGTTTTGTGCGCTTTTGCGATGCTTTTAACATCCCTCTCATAACGCTTGTGGATGTACCCGGATTTTTGCCAGGCACAGATCAGGAATATAACGGCATAATAAGGCACGGCGCAAAACTGCTTTACGCTTATGCGGAAGCCACCGTTCCAAAATTGACAGTAATCTTGAGAAAGAGCTATGGCGGAGCTTATATCTGTATGTGTTCCAGGCACTTAGGCGCTGATTTTGTTGCAGCTTGGCCCGGTGCGGAAATTGCGGTTATGGGGCCGGATGGCGCGGTGAATATAGTGTTCAAAAAAGACATAGATGCCGTGAAAGAAGCTGGTGGCGATGCAGAGGCTAAAGCCGCTGAATGCAAGCAGGAATATATAGACAAATTCGCAAATCCCACCATTGCCGCATCCCGTGGCTATGTTGACGATGTAATTGAGCCGGCAAAGACCCGTAGCGTTCTTTTGGCGTATTTAAGGGCGCTTTCAACAAAGCACCAAGAAGGCCCCAAAAGAAAGCACGGGAATATACCTTTATAAGGTGAATTTTAGCGCAACAATTCAACGATTTTTTGCGCAACGCTGTCAACTATTTCCGGAGAGAGCGCGTATTGATGGTTTTGCTCTAATTGCTGAACGCGCTGGACACGCTCATTTCTGGATTTTTCCCAATCGCTATCATTATGGCCAGGATTCTCTAAAATCTTCATAGCCAAGGGGGAAAGGGATAGGGTATCCCCGGAACTTAACACTATATTTTCGGTTTTTTCCGAAGAAACGCTCACTTTTACGGGTTTTACAGGCTTTATGGGTTCGGCCCTGACCGTGTCATGCTTTGGAGCCTCTGAGGAAGAGGATTCTTTACGCTTTTTTGCAGAACGCTCCCACTCGCTCGGCATCGCCGAGTTCGGATTTCTTATCAAATCCGCTACACGAGTTGTAATTGCAGGTGCGTCCATTGTCTTATCCTCATTAGGAATATCGGCATAAATCTAGAAAAACTTTAGCATTTTTACTTAAAAAACAGGTCTTTTGCGGCGGTAAACATGTCCTCTTTTTCCTCACTATCGCGACATTCGGCATAAATACGAACTTTTGGCTCCGTTCCGCTTGGGCGGATGAGCATCCAGGAATCGTCGTTGAAGATAATTTTAACGCCATCTATGGTCAGTAATTCGCGTACAACTTTGCTTTTTTTGCCAATGGAAATTTTTGCCCCGGGTTGCGCGGATTTTGCGATTTCCGCCACTTTTGCTAGGAGTGGATCGCCAACCATGGATTTTTCCACTTCAAAACCCGAACGTTCGGGGTAAAGACGGCCATATTCCGCATATAAAAGGTCTAAATATTCGCCCAAATTCTTACCCGTTACAGCCATTATCTCCAAAGCTATCAAAAGCCCGAACATGGCGTCTTTTTCTAGAGTATTGTTTAAGCCAGTTATGCCATCGGATTCCTCAAAGGCTATGAGCGCCTTTGGGTTGGCGTTTCTTTTTAGCCAGGGGCGGAAATTTTTAAAGCCGACTGGGGTTTCCATGACCGGAATGCCCAATTTTGCAGCTATGATATTTGCGAAATTTGAGGTGGCAACGGACTTTGCCAAAACGCCCTCTTCCTTGCGCCAAGTGACCATATAGTGAAAGGCTATTGCTCCAAAACTGTTCATGTCTATTTCGCGGGAACCGTCATAAAAGCGAATGCGGTCGCCATCTGGGTCTAAAATGGCACCAAGCCTAAAACGGCTTTTGCTTGCGTTTAAAAACTGTTTTACCCCCTCCAGATTTTTGGAAGATGGTTCCGGGGCAATGCCGCCGAATAAGGGGTCTGTTTCAGTGCGCAGGCTGGTTAAGCATTGCGGGTTATTCAGCATTGCGGCGGGTCTGCCTCTGGTTGAGCCGTGCACGTGGTCGCAAACCAAGTCTATGCTCTCTTTTGAAAGCAGGGCTGAGATTCTGCCGTATTTTATGGTTCCCTGTTTTTCCGAAAAAGACTTGTATATTTTAATGGGGTCTATAATTTCCCAATTTATGGGGCCAAGTTCTTCCCAATCGTGTTTTTCCATTAAAGCGTTTGCATTCGCGGTTATTTTGTCTGTGATTTCAGGGCCAGCAGGGCCTCCATCCGCAGGGTTGAACTTTATGCCGTTGTAATGGCTTGGGTTGTGAGAAGGGGTTATATTTACAGAGCAAGCCGCACCCAAAGACTCTATTGCCGCACTGAATTCCGGAGTTGGCATTTCGCCGCCGTAATAAACCTTTATTCCAGCTTTTATGAATTGGTCTGCAACCACTTCGCAAAATTCCTTGCCCAACAAACGGTTATCGTGGCCAACCACTAAGCCTTTTGTTTGCAATTCTTCAAAGGAACTTACCCCCAAGGCTTCAAAAGTAGCGGAGTCCGCCTTCTTATAAATCTGCAAGATAGCTTTTGCCACTACTTGAATGTTTCTGAGTGTAAATTCCGAGCCTATTTCACCGCGCCAGCCACTTGTGCCAAAGCTAACTTTGGTGGGGGCGGTGGATGTTATTGCAGCTTGTTTTACTTGTTCAACAAGCTGGCTATCACGTGCAGGATTAAAATCAGGAGACTGAATTTGTTTCCATAGCTTAGATACGTTAGATTTCGCCATATTAGGTAATGTAGAAAATTCGCTCACCATTTTTTGCACTCTTCGTAAGGCACTTTTCCACCGAATATGTCGAGTGCACTGCCTATTGTCAAGTCTATTTTGCCTTTTGAGAGCTTGTTGCAAACTTCAAAATCTTTTAAGCTGTTTGCACCGCCTGCATAAGTGGCTGGAATAGGGGAGTGTTCGCCCAAAAACTCGATTAATTCCAAATCCATGCCCTGCTGCTTTCCCTCAACTCCGGCGGCGTGGACCAAAAATTCCAAACAGTACTCGGAAATCATATTCAGGTTTTCTGGAGTTATGCAAAAATCGGTTATGGTTTGCCAGCGGTTTATGGCAACCGTCCAATTATCCGAAACTCTGTAGCAGCTCAAATCCACCACCAATTTTTCTTTGCCAACTTTGCTGGAAATAGCTTTTAGTTTTTCCAAAGAGAATTTTCCATCCGGGAAAATATAGCTGGTGACTATAACGGCAGAGGCCTTTGCCTCTATGTATTTCATAGCGTTTTCTCCGGTTATTCCACCACCTATTTGCATTCCGTCTGGGTAGGCTTCCAAAGCTCTGAGTGCGGCCTGTTCATTGCCAGCGCCGAGCATTATTATATGGCCACCTTTTAAGCCGTCTTTTCTGTAGAGGTTTGCGTACCACTCCGCAGGTTTTTGCGAAACAAAATTTTCCTTTAGCTCGCTTTCGTTTTGCGAAAGCGAGGAACCCACTATTTGCTTAACTTTGCCGTTGTGCAAATCTATGCAAGGGCGGAATTTAGTCATCACTTGAGAATTTAGAAAAGCGGTGCGGCTACCTCTGATTCCACTGGTCGGTGTGCTGCAAATTGCCGTCCAAGAAATTCCAAGTCACCTTTTCGTAGCGAATGGTAACTTCCTCCTGATGCACAAACTGCTCTTTGGTTGAGTCCTTTACATTGTGCATATAAGAACGCACACTTGCAATTTTGCACTTCTCAAGTTTATGCTCAAAGTATGCAACCTCTTCCCCTCTATCCGTGATCTTATACCACCGGATTAAAATGTTATTCACCGTTTGCCCAGTGCAAACCTTTTGGTAGAGGAGCGAAGACGCTTTGTCAAAAGCCTTGTGAAACACGAGGGAATCGTGCTTGCGGGTGCCTGTAAGCGAGCCATCGTCCCTGTCTGTTGGAACATAAACCCTGTGGTTAAACTCAAGGACTTCAACAAAGCCCTCTCTGCCAGAAACATTCACAGAGCCTGGAATGCCGTCTATTTTCATGTATGCTGGAATAGCCATAAAGCCTCCGTTAAAAGTTGAGGCTTGCTATCGTTACCTAAAAAATAAATTAGAAAATTATGCGATTGGCGTTCCGGAGGTTTCCGTAAGGTGTTTAAAATCCGCTAGGAGTTGTTTGTAAACCGGACCTACTTTTCCGTCTCCGATTAAGCGAGCGTCAACGCTTGTGACTGGGATCATTTCGGCGGCGGTGCCTGTTAGCCAACATTCCTCGGATGTCCAGATGTCAAAGCGGCTCATGGTACCCGATATAACTTCAAGCCCTCTCTTGGCTGCAAGTTCGGCAACTGCTGCTGCGGTTATTCCATCTAGCGAACCGCTCTGCACAGAAGGCGTGTAAATTTTTCCCTTGCGAACAATGAATAGATTATCGCCTGTGCATTCGGCAACATAGCCAAGAGGGTTTAGCATCAGAGCTTCTTTCACTCCGCTCTGCACAGCTTCTATCTTAGCCATTATATTATTCAAGTAGTTTAAGGATTTAACCCTTGGGTTGAGGCTCTCGTTATAGTTGCGGTGAGTGGCAACCGTTATTATTTTTAATCCGTTCTCGTAGTCTTCTTGAGGGTAAAGGGAAATTTTATCCGCTATGCAAACAATGCTGGGCTTTTTGCAGAGATAGGGATTTAACCCCAAATCTCCTATTCCGCGGCTTATTATGGGGCGAACATAACCATCTATTATATTGTTCTTGGCACAGGTTTTTATGATTATCTCTTCCATTTCCTTTTTGGAAACACATGGAGTTAGAGCTATAACTTTTGCGCTGTCGAACAATCTATCCACATGCTCGGTTAAGCGAAAGATCTTTCCGCTGTAGGCTCTTATACCCTCAAAGACACCATCTCCGTAGAGAAAGCCATGGTCAAAAACAGAAATCTTGGCGTTTTCCTTTTCGTAGAATTCGCCGTCAATATAAACAGATGGCATGGCTACCCCAGCAGCATTATTTTACAATTCCCTCAATCTTTTCTTTGAGGGCTGCTGCTTCAAAGGGTTTTACCAAGTAGTTGCAAGCACCGGATTGGATAGCTTCTACTATCTTGCCTTTTTCCGCTTCGGAAGTTACCATCATAACAGGGATGTTCTTGGTAGCGGGGTTGCTCTTAATCGCCTTTAAACATTCAATGCCTGTCATGTTCGGCATATTCCAGTCCATGAGCGTGAGCTGCACGTCAGGGCTTTGGCGTAGTTTTTCAAGGGCGTCTGCCCCGTCCTCCGCTTCTAGCACGTCTGTGTAACCGAGGGATGCAAGCGTATTTTTTTGGATACGGCGCATTGTAGAAGAATCATCGACCAATAGTATTTTCATTTTGACCTCACCTAATTTAAGTTATTTGTCCACCATGCTGATTTCCATTATAAAACCACCCATTTCGCTTTCAAAAGGGATGCACATAACGGGGGCGTCTTTTGGCATATCAACAACGTGGTTTTGACCTCGCACAATACTTGGCAGGGATATTGACAAGTGCAATGATTGCAAATCTTTTTTTGCAAACCCTGTGATTATGTTGGCTAGCTCGCCTATGCAATCGGCGACTGCTGCATTCAATTCCTTTATTTCTTCGCCCATAAATTTAGAGCTTAATTTTATAGCTGTATCCAGAGGGTATGCCATCACCACTGCGCCTCTTATGTCACCGGATAATCCTATGACACCTGAGATATCGGAGTTGCCAGGTTCCTTGCGTAGATAAAGTTTTCCAGGAGTAACGGTAAGACCAACCATAGTTTTAAACGTCTCTATGGTTGATTTTAAAAACGGGTTTATATGTTCAGCTTTCATAGGTGAGAATATAGAAAAATAAAACCTTGACAAATACCCCTTTTATTGCTATATTTTGGCTATTCTTACCAGCCCTCATCGTCTAGAGGTTAGGACATGGGACTTTCAATCCCAGAACAGGGGTTCAATTCCCCTTGAGGGTAGTTGCCTAATATAGATCTGCATTTACACACTTTTCACTCTGACGGGATGCTTACGGTAGAGGCTCTTTTGAATTTAGCAGCTTCTAAGGGTTTAACCTGCGTTTCCATAACAGATCACGATACTTTTGTGGCTTATGCCACCGCGCCAAAAATTGCGGAGAGCCTAGGGGTGGAGCTTATCCCCGGCATTGAAATCAGCTCTGTGGATAAAGGGAGGGATATTCACATACTGGGCTATTTCTGCGATATTCAAAACCAAGAATTTTTAGCTGCCCTTGATATACAGCATGAGAGGCGTAAGGATAGGGTTAGGACAAGCCTTGAAAAACTGCGTAAATTGCATATAGATATAAGTTATGAGCAGGTGGAAAAGTTTTGCCCGGGAGTTAGCATAGGCAGACCTCATATAGCTACGGCTATGCTCCACGCTGGGTACGTAAGCTCGTTTCAAGAAGCTTTTAGCATGTATTTAAAGGAAGGTGCGCCTGCATATACCGCACTAGATGGCTTAACTCCTGAGAAGGCAATTGAGCTGATAAAAAAATCCGGAGGGCTTGCGGTGATGGCTCATCCGGAATATACGGATGCAGATGATTTGATTCCAAAGCTTGTGGAATACGGCATAGCAGGTATTGAAGTTTATAATTATAAAACAGCAAAAAATTTTAAGAAGTATAAAAAACTTGCGAAAAAATACGGGCTTGTTGAAACTGGCGGTAGTGATTTTCATTACGAAGGCAGCGGCTTGCTGGGTAAGCAGGAACTGCCTTATTCAATAGTTGAGAATTTAAAAGCGAAACTCAATTCTTAATCGATGTGGCAGATTTGCATAACGAAGTTGCCCACTTCGCTATCAAAAGGAACGCACATAACGGGAGCGCCTTTTGGCATGTCAACGGAAGGGCATTGGTCTCGCAAAATTTTTGGCAAAGATATGGATACATTCAAAGATTTCAGATCTTTTTTTGCAAAACCCGATATGATGTTGGACAATTCCCCGATGCAATCGGTTACGTTTTTGTTCAATTCCTTTATCTCTTCGCCGAGAAATTTTGAACTGATTTTCAGAGCAGTGGCTAGTGGATATGCCATTGCCAATATCCCGATTATGTCGCCGGAGATATGTATTACACCGGAGATATCCATGTGTGTAGGTTCTTTTAGCAAATAGGGTTTACCTGGCGTAACGCCGAGGTTAACCATGGTTTTAAATGTTTCTACAGTAGATTTTAGAAACGGATTTATGTGTTCCGCTTTCATAAGGCATGAATATAGTAAATTAAGTTACTGTTTTATTCCCCGAGTCGCCTTTGATTTTGCGAACGTTGCGGAAAAAATTTTGCAGAATTTCTACGCTCTCTTTCTCTAAAAGGCCGTTTTCAACAGAGCAGGTGTACTTGGCAGTCCCTGCGATACTGCTGGTATCTTTGGCGGCGAATACAACTCTTGATATGCGACTGTTTTTGATTGCACCCAAGCACATTTGGCAGGGTTCAAGGGATACGTAAAGAGTTGCACCGTCTAAACGCCAGTTTTTTAAATGCTTCGCTGCCTCGTTTATAGCCAGAATTTCTGCGTGAGCAGTTGCGCTGTGCAGTTCCTCCATTCTGTTTTGTCCTGTGGCAATTTGCTCTCCGTTCAAAACAATAACCGCTCCTATAGGAACTTCGCCGTTTAGCGCGGCAGCTTCTGCAAGTTTTATGGCTTGCGTCATATATTCATGGTCTTCTGTGGAAAATATTTCTTTTGCCATTTTTTAAGCCATTCCTCCCTCAAACCTTCCAGATTTTTTGGCGTAGAGGATAACTCCAAAAACCGTTGCGAGCATAATCAACGCCGCCATTGCTATGAACGGCAACGAATGCCCTTCGGCTGCTTGGTAAACAATCACCGCCAAGCACCAACCCAGCATTGTGGAATACAATGATTGCAGAGCTACCAAAGCAAAACCAACTTCCTTCATGGCAACAGAAACCGCAGAGACGCAAGGCACGTATAAAAGCACAAAAATCAAAAAAGCAAAAGCCGTAGCAGAACTGTTGTTAAAAGCCTTTTTCATCTGTTCAAACATAGATGCCGATTCCGCGACTATCTCAGGCTCTCCGAGGCTTAGAGGATTGGTGATTTTTTTGCCGAGTTCTTTTATATTGTCTGCAATGGAGGCAACTGCTTCTTTGAATTTCTCGGTTATGGAAAATTCATTTTCCGTTTCCTCTTTTGTTGCTGCAGCATCTTGAGAATAGAGGGTATTCATTACGCCTACTATGCTCTCTTTGGCAAACAAACCGGAAAATAGCGATACAGATGCTTGCCAGTTGTTTTCGCTTATCCCCATAGGCAAGAATACAGGGGTTACAATTTTGCCTGCTGTGGAGAGAACAGAGTCCTCTTTGCTAACACCAAATTCGCCGGTTATGCTAACGGAATTGAGCACGCCCAAAATTGCCATTATGGGGATTAAAATTCTGCTGGCTTTTTTGATGAATGCTTTTATTCTAAAAAAAGCGTTTTGCGCTGCCGCTCCTATTTTTGGTCTATGGTATTGAGGAAGTTCCATCACAAAGGGGGCTAAATGCCCTTTGTACACAGTGCCTTTGAGCAAAAGCCCGGTTGCAATGGCGAGCAAAATGCCAATTATGTAAAGCGCAAAAATCATGTTCTGAGCGTAATGCGAAAAAAACGCTGATGTGATAACTATATACACCGGCAACCTTGCGCCGCAGCTCATAAAAGGAACCATGAACACGCTTAAAATTTTATCCCTTTTATTTTCCAAACTCCTTGTAGCCATAATAGCGGGAACAGAGCAACCAAAACCCATGAGCATTGGGATAAACGCCTTGCCGGGCAACCCCATAGCGCGCATTATCCTATCCACAACAAAAGCTGCCCTTGCTATATAACCTGAATTTTCCAGCAAGCCCATAAAGAAGAACAGTGAAAATATTATGGGGAAAAATGTGGAAAGTGCTTGAATACCAGAACCAACTCCGTCTGCCAAAATGGAAACTATAGACTCCGGCACGTTTATGCTTGTCAAAATATATCTTGCACCATCCACAAAAATTGCTCCAAAAACTATATCAAAAAAATCTATAAACACCCCACCTACGTGAACGGCTAACCAAAAGAGCAAATACATAGCGAATAAAAAGATGGGCAAACCGGTATATTTACCCATGATGAAAGTGTCTATTCTGTCACTTGCCTTGTATGGCGAAATTCCTTTTGCAACGGATTTTGCAACTATGTCCTCTATGCGCTTATACCGCCATTCAGCGATTATTTCGTCTTTGTCTTCTTCGTTTTCAATTACAGGCGGTGGTGGCAATGTAGGTTTTTGCTCCTGTGATAAAGCCTCTGCTATTTTGCTCATTATTTTATTTTTACATCCCGCTTGAAGAGCGGAAACTGCGATTACCGGAGTGCCCAGTTCTTTTTCCAGTTGCTCGGCGTTTATGGAAATTCCGTTTTTTTTTGCAACATCTATCATATTCAACACAACGAGCGTCTTTATGCCCCTTTCCTGCAAAATGGTAGTAAGATACAGGTTGCGTTCGATGTTTGTGCTGTCGATGACGTTTATCAAAAATTGCGGTTCGCCGGAGAACAGATAATCCCGCGCAACGCGCTCGTCTTGGCTCCAAGTTCCCAAATCATAAGTACCGGGCAAATCCACCAGGGTTGCGTTTAGCATTTTGTGCTTGATTTCGCCCATTTTTTTATCCACCGTGACGCCGGGCCAGTTGCCAACTCTTTGCCGCCCACCGGTTAAAAGGTTAAAAATGGTGCTTTTTCCGCAGTTCGGGTTGCCAGCTATTGCTATTATCATTGTTTTTCCTTTTCTATTAAAACTACATCTGCCTCGTCTTTTCTCAAAGAGAGGCGGTATCCGCGAAGTTCAATTTCCATAGGGTCGCCAAGTGGGGCGGTTTTTATTTTCAGAACCTCGGTTCCCCTTGTTAAACCGAGTGCCAAGAGTTTCATTTTATAGGAACTTTTGCAGTTTTTCATGTAGCCAGCAATTCTAGTTTTGCGGCCCAGCTCTAGTGAGGATAGAGATTGAGATTGAGACATAATCTTAAAGATAGAAAATTATTTTACCCTTGTCAAGGGCTGGCGGGGATATCCTCCCGTTAGCTCTCCGAGTTAATCAGCATTTACTATATTCTACCCAAACGGAGGTACTTTACATGGATAAAATTGCCAAAATAGCAATTGTAGCATCTATAATAGCCCTTGCTTTCACAGCTTGCGGAGAAAAAAAGAAAGTTGCTGACCCCAATGGCAAGATAAATGTTGTTGCAACAATTTTCCCGCTTTACGACTTTTCAAGAGCAATCGCAAAGGAGCAGGCGAATATAACAATGCTCACTCCGCCGGGGAGTTCCATACATTCTTATGAGCCAAGCCCCGGAGATATAAAAAATATTCAAAACGCTGATATATTTTTATACATAGGCGGCGAAAATGATGCCTGGGTTAAACGCCTTTTAAGCGCGCTCGATACCTCAAATATGAAAGTTGTCCGCTTGTTTGACTTTGTTAAACTCTACGAGGAGGAGGAAAAGGAAGGTATGCAAGCCGAAGAAGAAGAGAGTGACCCTTTGCATGTTGAAGGGGAGAGTGAACATGGTAAACTCGAAGTGGAATACGATGAGCATATCTGGACAAGCCCCAAGAATGCGGTTGTGATGCTCAACGCGATAAGAGACGTTCTTTGCGTAAAAGATTCTGCTAATTGCGAAAAATATAAGGGAAATGCTCAAAATTATGCTTTGCAAATCGAAGAAGCAGCAAAGGAGCTATCGCAAATAGTGAGTTCCGCAAAGAGAAAGCAAATTGTGGTAGCCGATAGATTCCCGTTCCTCTATTTAACCAAGGAATATGGACTGGACTATGTGGCGGCTTTCCCCGGCTGTTCCGACCAATCGGACGCTTCTGTGGCAACTATAGCATTCCTCATCAAAACGGTGAAAGATAATAAAGTCCCCTATATATACCACGCCGAACTCAGCAACCGGAATACAGCCGAAGCGGTGGCGGAGCAAACGGGAGCAAAAATGCTCTTGCTGCATTCGTATCACAATGTTTCTAAACAGGAATTTGAAAGCGGGACAACATATCTGGATTTGTTAAAACAGAATTCAGCGAATTTAAAAACAGGGCTTTTGGCAGAATAATGAAAATACTCTCCTGCACACAAGTTTCCGTGAAATACGATTCCACGTTCGCTCTAAAGGACTGCAGCTTTGAGTTGGATGCAGGAAATTTTCTCGGCGTGTTTGGTGAGAATGGCACTGGAAAATCCACATTGCTCAAAAGCGTTGCGGGGCTTATAAAACCAAATAGCGGAACTGTGAATTTTCACGGGATAAAAAAGAACGATATAGGCTATATGGCGCAGCAAACTCAGGTTCAAAAGGATTTTCCTGCAAGCGTTTATGAAGTGGTGCTATCCGGCACGCTTTGCAGGCATACGAGGTTTTATTTTTACGGCAAAAACAACAAAAAACTGGCGGATAAAAACCTTGAACTGCTCGGCATTGAGCAATTGAAGCACAAATCCATTCAAGAATTATCCGGAGGGCAAAGGCAGAGGGTTTTGCTTGCGAGAATGCTCTGCGGAGAGGCAAAACTTTTTCTCTTAGATGAACCTATGAGCGGGCTGGATGCCACTTCGGTAAAACAGATGCACGATACTTTGAAAGATATAAATTCGCTCGGTGCAACTATAATTATGGTTTCTCACGATATTGAAAATACAGCTAATTTTTGCGATAAGATTTTGCATTTGGGAAACAATCACTTTTTTGGCAGTAGGGAAGAGTACAATGCTAGAATTGCTTGAAGAACTTTTTTCTTATTCATTTGTGGTGAAGGCGATAGTAGTTGGGACTTGCGTTTCGCTCTGTGCTTCGTTTTTGGGGCTTCCCTTAGTTTTGCGGAGATATTCTATGATAGGCGATGGGCTTTCCCACGTTGGCTTTGGAACGCTTGCCATTGCCGTTCCGCTTGGGCTTTCCCCGCTTAAAGTTTCCATACCTCTTGTGATGCTCGCGGCTTTTTTGCTGCTGAGAATTAGGGAACATTCAAAAATGCAAGGTGATGCCGCAATAGCCGTAATCTCTTGCAGTTCGCTTGCCATAGGCGTAATTATAATATCTTTAACCGTTGGGATGAACACGGATGTTTGCAATTATCTGTTCGGCAGTATTTTGGCTATAAAAGAAGAAGAAGTGTATATGTGCGTTGCAATTTCTGCGGTGATTATAGCCCTGTTCATATTCTTTTACAATAAAATTTTCTCTGTGATTTTTGATGAAAACTATGCAAAGGCGAGCGGGACAAACATTGAATTTTACAATATGTTGCTTGCACTTTTAACCGCTGTGATAATAGTAATAGGTATGCGGATTATGGGTGCAATGCTCATTTCAAGTTTGATAATTTTCCCTGCGCTTACCTCCATGCGGCTTTTGAAAACTTTTAAATCTGTTGTAATAAGCTCTATATTTCTCTCCGTTGTTTGCTTTTTTGTTGGGGTGGTGGTTTCTTTTGCTTATAACACCCCGACGGGGGCAAGCATAGTGGGGGTGAACCTCGTTTCTTTTCTAATTTTTTGTTCAATTTCGTTTTTTAAAAGAAAAAAGGAGTTGCTATGAGAATTTCCATTCTGCTTGTTTTGATGTTTTTGCTCTTATGCCCAAGATATGCTATGTCACAGGCAAATTCCAAAAATATCTGTTCCCTTAAAGACAGGCTTTTTGTGCAACAGGTGAATGATATTAACATAAACCCGCAAAATTATAAGGATAAGGTGATTCAAATTGAGGGCTTTTTTGCTAAATATAAAGACGGAAAGAACGTGGAGCGTTACAGCGTTTACAGGAGAACTGCTGGCTGTTGCGGATTTGATGGTTCGGTGGGTTTTGAATTTGTGTATAAAAAAGGTAAGCTTAATTTTAAGGAAGATGACTGGATTTATGTGGAAGCGCATATAGCTAAATCAAAAAACGAGGTATATGACTATGACTACATATATTTGGATGCTATATCGGTTGTCCAGAAAGATAAAGGAAAAGCAAAGGAGTTTGTGAATTAATTAAAATTTATAGTTATGCAATTTATAGAAACATATAATTTAACCGGAATAATCATTGGGTTTGCAACATTCCTGCTCATAGGATTTTTTCACCCATTGGTGATTAAAGGCGAGTATTATTTTGGCGTAAAATGCTGGTGGGTATTTTTATTGCTGGGGATAGGCGCAACCATCGCTGCATTGATGCTGCGCAATACCATAGGTTCAGCTCTGTGCGGAGTTTTTGCCTTTTCTTCGTTTTGGTCCATAGGCGAGCTTTTCGCTCAGAGAAAGCGTGTGGAAAAAGGATGGTTCCCCAAAAGGAACCGTTAATCATCCTGAAACGACATCTTTTTTGTGTCTTCAACAATAACCGATATGGCTTCATTAGACGCCTGCGCTTCTTTGCTCATCTCTGCCAATGTACTATTTACCATTTCCATTACGCCGTCCGCTTTTGCAGAGACCTCTTTTGTTCTTGCAGCGGAATCTGCCGAACTTTGAGCCAAGCTCCTTATCTCCTTTGCAACCACACCAAAAGCAAGCCCACGTTCCCCTGCCTTTGCCGCTTCCACAGATGCGTTTAGGGATATTATATTCACCTTTTGAGATATTCTCTCTATGTCCGCTATCATTTGGTTGTACGAAGAAATAGCATTGGCTACATCACTCATTTTGGCTACGATATCTTTTATCATGCCATCGATGCTGCTGGTTTGCTTTACCACTATTTCAGAACTTGTTAAAAAGCTGTCCAGCATCTTTTTTGCTTTATCCATATCTCTAGTGACATCATCGTGATTTTTTTGCGCGCAGTTCCCCGGTATATTTATATTCTTCGCTATTTTTACAGCCATTTCATAGCAAGTTGCGCTACCGCATGCGCCGCAATTGAAATGTTTAGAAATCTCATCGTGTTTGTTGAGGGCAGCAAAAGCGGCATTTATTTTATCCTGCGAAATTTCAACGGGATGCACAGGGGTTGGCGTATAATTTCTTATAAAATCGTCTAGGCGTAATGTTTTGTCAAATTTATTGAATAGCTCTTCCATATATTGCACATGGTCTTCTTTAATTGAAGCCTGCCGCAAAGCATCCATTTTGGTATTTATATCAAAAATATCAATATCATGATTGCAGCCAGTTCCTGCATTGCAACCTTCTGAACAGTTCAGCACATCGAATAAAACCGGGAGTTTTTCAGTGGATTGCTTTGCGTATTTGTCCAATGCCTTGTACACCACTTTTGGGTCTTCGGATTTGTCCACCCTTAATTTTTTCCCAACATAATGTTCAATACATTCCTTTAAACCGCCCGGCATTGGATACAGGGAGCCAAGCCCCGCTTCATAGCTATCAAATTCACTTGATTTTTCGGGCAGGGTGATATGATTTTTTTTAATATATTCATTCAATTTTTTGAAAGTCACATTGTAATCTACCATACTTGTATCTTCAAATTCATAAGCCTTAGCAGCGCATGGAGACAAGGCGGCAATTTTCCCGTGTATGTTCTCGTATTTGCGCATAAATACCGCTGTGCAAAGCATGGGCGAATGTATGGGAGATAGATATTTTATAAGCTCGTTCTTGTGTTTTAAAACATAATTCACTATTGCCGGGCAAGGCTGCGATATAATGGGATTTGGTCCGTGTTTTTGGATATAGCGAATATGCCCCCAGGTACAGATGTCCGCGCCTAGAGAAACATCGTAAATCAGTTTTACTCCCAGTGAGCGTAGCCATGCGAACAACCGTCCGTAGTCATCAAAATTGCTCTTTATGGCAGGTGCTGCAAACACGCAGATTTCTTGCCCAGCTTTCAAATCAGTAAAAAAGTGTTCTGTATCGTCTTCATAATATCTGGAACCGCGATAACACGCTTTTAAGCAATTTCCACAGGCAATACATTTGTTGGTGTCTATTTTAACTTTGATTTTTCCATCGGAATCTTTCCAAGTGATATTTGCTTCTTCCATAGGGCAAACACCAACGCAACGATTGCAACCTACGCATAGGTTGAGATCGTTCATAATAACATTAGGCATAGTACTCCTGAATCTAATATATGATGTGTAATATAGTAATTTTGAGCAGAATTAGAAATTAGCTGTTAACGTAGTTGCTGTAGTTATGGTGACTGTTCGCTCGGCGGTTGTAACCCCATCACTCCAGTTTTTAAACCCTGCACCAGCTCTTATAGTTATTGGAATGCTGGGGTACGCATTGAATTTCACGCTGTTCTTTGGCAGAGGTAAATTGTGGACAAAAACTTTTCCGCTGCCATTTATAGAGATGGTAAAATCAACTGGTTTTTCGAGGTTCCAAAAACTCCCGATATTTCCGTGCATCTCCGCTGGGCGGTCAGTGGCAAAACTAGATATTGATTTAACAGGGTCTCCAGTTTTAGGACCCCATTTTCTTTGGTCATAAGTTATTTCGCTATTTATTGGAGCCATGAGTTCGCTCTTCTTTGCTTCAACTCTCTCAGGTGCGAAATACGTTGCTATGAGCAGTGAAAAACGATTTATAAATGCATTTTTATAATTCTCATTTTCCAAGAGCTTGCGCATCATAAGTGTTGAGTGCGACGGGTTAGGCCAAGACGGGCCATTCGTTGCGGTTATATACTCCATTGTTCCGCACCCTTGATGGTTACTGCCCCAGCCGCCAAAACCGTGGTCTGTGTCGTATAAGAGCCATCTCCATTTTGATTGCCCCGTCCTAGAACGCCATCTCTTCATGTTTTTCCCGGGCCAGTCGCAATCTTTGTAATAAATTCTGCTTTGGAAATGATTTGTGAAATTGTCCACATCTATCCGTTTTTCCAATTGTTTAAAATTCTCATTATCTGAGAGCGAGACTCCATTCAGCCATCTTACGATGTCTTGATAGTCATCATCGGAACCTTTGCTCACCGTACCGCCTTTATCCACCTTCACCAAATCTATAAAGTCTTCGTCTATATTGTAATTGGTTTCAAAGTAATCACTGTTGGTGCGTTCCCGCAAATTGTGTATGCCATAATATTCTCCATTGTAAAACACAACCACAGCACGGCCTTTTTGGTAGTCTATGTTTAACCCTTCTGTTAGCTGGTTCATAAGCAAATCGCGTATATAATCATACGGGTAATTGTTGCCGTTGTTCCGCAACATAAAATGCTTGAATTTTGTCAATTCCGGGAACTCTGGGAATAGGGGATACTTAAGATTTTTTTGCCCATATATCTCTCTAAAGCTGATTATCACCGATTTTTTGTCCCACTGCCTTGAACAGCCACCGTGAATTTTTATAGCCGCTGGGTAGCTCCAAGCGACGTCTTCTCCTTTTCTATGAAAATCTTTTTCAAAAAAATCCACGTGTACGAGAAGTGAATCATCTCTGCGAAAAGACGAAAATGCTCCGCCGCAATCTGAGTTGGGCTCAAACGAACTTTTGTAAAGTGCTCGGGGAGCGTCAAACATCTCCACCGGATCCACTGCTATGGAAACAATGGGCAGATCTGGCAGGCGTTCCATTAAATAGGTTCGCATAATTGTTTTGCTTGTAGCTATTCCATTTTTAAAAGAAGCGCATCGCAAAATTGCATTTTTTCTCGTTGTTGAGAAGGTAAATGTTGAACCCGGCCCTATAGGGCCGTTTTCTCTTGGAGCTACTCCGGTGGTGTCGCAGTAAACAAGCCCTTGTTCCGTTTGCATGGGTATTGTGATAGTGGGTACGCCGCTTTGGTAATAGCCACTTTTTGGAAGTTCTATTGCTGGGAGTGGTAACGCGCTGCTGCTACTAAAACTGCTACTGCTAATATCACTGCTGCTACTGCTGCCGTCATAGCTGCTGCTATTGCCGCTATCACTGCTATCGTTGCCATTATCGCTATTGCTGCTACTACTGCCATCTCCACCGTTGCCTTGGTTAATGCTCGAACTCAATGGCATAGGCGGAGGAGCGGGAAGTGTCAAATCTGAATTGGAGCAGGAAATCAGCGCTTGAACCCCGATTAACAAGCCTAAAAAAGCCAACAGAATGTAAAAAGGCTTCCTCACACTTGTAATATAGTAAATATTTAAACTAATGACATTTAATTACCGCTATTAATAGAATTTTAGTATATTATAATTATGCTACAACTCCGTTTTTCCCCGCTTTTCTCCTTTGCCATAACCCTAGCTTTGGCGGTGTTTTTGTCCTGTTCATCCGGTGGAGATAATCCCGATAATAATCCCAATGGTCCTAGCGGCGGAGGTAGCTGCGGCGGCGTTGATGATGGATGGCCGTTTGACTCATCTGGCGAAGAACTAGAGCCAAGCCCTAGCTTGGAATCTCTTATGGAACAAGAAGATGATATACATCATTTTAGCAAGGTAATTTACATCAAATATAAAAATGGAAGCGACCCTGAGATAGACAACGATTACGAGTACGATGGCGTTAACATAAGTTATGTTGGCGAAAATGTAACCGTCATGATGAGAAATGGAATAGGTATATATAGCTTTGTTTTAAGCGGAACCACCAGCAACGGCTCGCTTCTATTTACTGAAGATAATAATAGAAAGGAACTCTATTTAAACGGCGTCAGCATCACAAGTAGCAAGGGGCCTGCTATAAACCATCAAGGGAATAGGCATGTATTAGTCCATTTGGTAAATGGAAAGTCTAACTATTTGGCAGACGGCTCAAATTATAAATGTTCCAATTTTGAAGAAAACGAACAACAGGCAAAAGGCGCCTTTTTTAGCGAAGGCAAGCTGGAGTTTGAGGGTAGCGGCTCTTTGGAAGTAAAGGGAAAATGCAACCATGCTATAGCGATTGACGAAGATTTTGAAATAAACAACGGCAAAATAACCATCAGCGAGTCCGTTAAAGATGGCATCCATGCAAATAAAATTGTTAAAGTAAAAGGCGGAATTTTGGACATCAAAAGCACAGGCGATGCCATTCAAAACGAAAAAGACTCGATAAAAATTGTCGGTGGAAAAATAAAAGCCCTGACCACAGGCATAAAATCACACGGAATTGTGAACGACTCGATGGGGATTTTAATAGATGGCGATGCCATAGTTCAAATAAGCGTTAAAGGCAATGGCTCAAAAGGAATAAAGTCGGCTATGTGGGCAGAGTTAAAAGGTGGAAAAACATCCATAAAAGTGAACGGAACCAAACATATAGACCCCGCAGACCCAGAAGATGAAAGCACTCCAGCAGGAATAAAATTAGCCGATAAATTATCTATAAAAGGCGGCGAGTTAACCATAAAAAGCCCCGGCTGCAAAGCTAAAGGGATGAATATAGCCAGCGGTACCATAAGTGCTGGGAATACCAATATTGAGGCAGATGATGATGGCATAAAGGTTCAGCCTCAAGGAAAGTTGCAAATTACGGGCGGTACCGTTTATATAAAATCTGCGAAAAAGAAAGCCATAGATGGGGAAAAGGATGAAACTGGCGGTAATGTGACTCTTATCGATGGCGGATTCTGATATTTGTGTTTTTGGCGATGAACTTGGAAGAAACTATCAAGGTCTATAAAGATTTTTTAAAATCAAAGGGTTTATTATACACTCAGCCACGTGAACTTATTTTAAAAGAGGCAACCTCTGCTGTTGGGCATTTCTCTGCGGACGAGCTGACCTCGCAGATGCACAAAAACGGCATAAACATAAGCCGAGCCACGGTTTATAGAACGCTTGCTTCCATGATAGAAGCGGGGATTTTAAATTCCGTTGATTTTGGGCATGGGCATATACATTACGAAGTCAAAAAGGCAAAAAAATACCACGAACATATAACCTGCAAAAAATGCGGCGCGATTTGCGAAATACAAATTGAAAACTTGGCAAAAGTGATAAATGCCGCCGCTGCAAAAGCTAAGTTCAAGCACGTGGAATACGCCATAAGGGTCTCCGGCGTGTGCAAAAACTGTTGAAAAATGATTTTTTTTAAAAAAAATTAAATTTTTGAATTTTTTTTCGCTTCACCTTCGTCTAAGGTAGAAGGAGAAAAAAGAATGAAAAAAATCTCAATAATCGTAGTGGTCACTTTAATGGTGTTTCAGGTGGTAGCTTGTTCCTCAGGCTCTTTTGAAAAAACGGACAGGCTTTACATAGAGATGCTGGATGTTGGGCAAGGGTCAGCTTTTTTGATAAGCGGCAAAAATTGCAGCTCGCTTTACGACACCGGCACCCCAAAGTCCGGCATAGATACCATGCTTCAGAACAGGGGAGTTAGCACCTTATGCTCTGTGGTGTTAAGCCACTGGCACAACGACCACGTGGGTGGAATTCCTGCGCTTGCCGAAATGGCAAAGAACGGCAAGCTAAGTATAAGCAGGGTGTTCTTCACAAAGGACAGCCTTCTCAGCGGTTCTGGTGCGCGGTTCAGGGATTCTTGCCTTATGCTATTAAAGGGTGCGGGCATTACCTACAGCGAAATTTCAAGAGGGGATACCTTGGCGGATTTTTTGCCGTGGACGGCTAGGGTTCTATTCCCGACAGGCGATAATTCCCTTACGGAGAATTCTTCCAGCCTAGCCATTCGCATCAGCGATTCGCAAAACAGCTTTTTATTCATGGGGGATTTGGAAGCGGAGCAGGAAAAAAGCATTTTGGAGCTGGAACCCCTGCTTACCGCCACAGCCTTGCAGGTTGGGCATCACGGCTCTGGAACCTCGTCTTCTTGGTTCTTTTTGGCTGAAATTCAGCCAAAAATGGCGTTTATAAGCGCTGGGAGGGGTAATTCCTACGGGCATCCTCACCCGGAGACCCTAGCTAAACTTCATCTTATTTTGCCGGACTCAACCCAGCTCTTTAGAACCGACAAACAGGGGAGCACCACTGTGGAGTGGATATATAAAACGGGGATGTGGAGGGAATAAAGAGTTAGATTTTCTAATAATAGCCACTGATTAACTCCGAATTTCGCTGTGGCGTTCCGGGGGATTTTCTATATTCAAAAAAATATGCCGAGTATCCGCTGGATAAGAAATGTGACTGTAAATGGTTCTAAATGCACGCTGGAAATAATGGTTGGTGTACAACACATAGCTGACCGTTGCTACGTTCGCATAAATCAGGAACCTGAACTGTGGTTCACACCTATATCGGATTCTAGAGATGAAATTGTTAAAGAAGCTATGCAGATATTATATCAACGCCTACAAGGCTCAGAAGTTTTAAACTCAGATGGGACATCTTTTCAATGGGAATAAATCCACTTTACTTAACTATACACGGGCATTTTTACCAGCCGCCTAGGGAAAACCCTTGGACAGGAATGGTGGAATTGCAAGAGAGCGCAGCACCCAGCCACGACTGGAACGCACGAATAGCGGACCAATGCTACTCCCCAAACGGAGTTTCTCGCATTATCTCCCAATATGGGCGCATAGAGGCAATTGTCAACAACTACAGCAACATGAGCTTTAACTTTGGCCCAACCTTGATGAACTGGATTAGGGTTCAAAGGCCCGATATTTACAACACCATAAGAAAAGGTGATGTGCTATCTGCCGAGCGGCTTGACGGGCACGGGAACGCCATTGCGCAAGTCTATAACCATATAATTATGCCTTTGGCATCGAAGAAAGATAAACTCACGCAAATCCGCTGGGGCATTCAAGATTTTGAATTCCATTTCAACAGAAAGCCAGAAGGTATGTGGCTTGCAGAAACGGCTATAAATATGGACACCGTTGTTGCCCTTATAGAAGAAGGGATAAAATTCACCATCCTCTCCCCAAAGCAAGCTGACTCGTTCAGAGCTTTAAGCGCAAGGGAAAATGAGGGATGGGTGAACTGTTCAAACGGTGATATAGACACAACAAGGCCGTATAGAATAATCCCAAGGGATATAAACGGCAAGAGAATTTGCAAAGGGCATTTGGATGTGTTTTTCTATAACGCAGGGTTGTCCACCGCGGTCAGCTTTGAGCATCTGCTCAGGAACGGTGCTAAATTTGGGAAAAGAATTTTGGATGCAAAAGACCCAAACAAAACTGGGCACCAGTTGATTTCCGTGGGAACGGATGGTGAATCTTACGGGCATCACGAACCATTTGGCGATATGTGCGCTGCATGGTTCTTTGAAAGATTCTGCCCGCAGAATAATATTGTCCCTGTAAACTACGGCTGGTATTTGGAAAAGAATACGCCTGAATTTGAAGTTCAAATAAAAGGTGCTTACGGTGAAGGCTCGGCTTGGAGCTGTGAGCACGGGGTTGGAAGATGGTGCAGGGATTGCGGTTGCTCAACGGGCGCAGGTGAAAACTGGAATCAAAAATGGAGAGCCCCTTTGAGGCAGGTCTTTGATAGGGTTAAAAAGACCGCAGATGAAGTTTTTGAAAGAGAGTTCGCAAATATAAGCGATATGAAATGCTGGGATATTCGCGATAAGTATATAGATGTTATACTTGAGTCGGAAAATCAGGAGCGCAAAGAGGAGTTTGCAGAGGCGGTTCTTAAAAGTGGTGCAAGCCATGAAGACAAAGTAAATCTGTTCTCGCTTTTGGAAATGCAAAAATTCTGCCTTTATTCCTATACCAGTTGCGGTTGGTTTTTCAACGATATAGAAGGCTTGGAGCCTGTGCAGAATATGCGTTACTGCTTGCGGGCTGTGGAACTCCTGAATAAATTTTTACCGACTAGGAACACCTTGGAGAGCGAGGTTTTAACCATACTGAGCACCATTAAATCCAATGAACACGGTAAAACAGGGACGGAAATATGGATGGAATATGTGCATCCAAAAATACCCGTTTCTTATATTCTTATAGCCGCAGCGGCGGTGAAAGTGCATTTGAATTTGCCTCACACGCCATCTTCGCATATAAAAACGACTTCCATAAAAAACAAAAACAATCAGTTGATTTTGCATGCAACCTATACAAACCCAGATACTTATGAACATACTAATGCGGCTGTTCTTGTAGCCAGCGATTCCATAGGCAGAATTAAAATTGTTTTGCAAGCATCAGCAAATCAGAGACCCGCAATTGATTTTATAGAAAAAGAAGACATAGATACTGTGGATTTCAAAAAAATCTACCCAAGTGCTTATGTGCTGAGATTGTACGAACTTCCTCAAGATATTTTGGCGGAAATCAACGAGCTATATTCAGCGGCAAAGCTCTCTGCGGTTAGCAAAGAATTGCTGGAATTCTCGGATAGGCATAATTTGAGCATGGATAGCCTTGCAGACCATTCTAATACGCTTGCAGACCCGATTAAGCAGATGATTATACTTAACTTGATTATGAAGGTGAAGCAGTTAGCAACGGAAGTTCTCTACAATGAATCCTTCACTTTCTTCAAAAAGATAAAAGAGATGAAGGAAGAATTTGAAGTGCTGGGAATTCCTTTAAAATCCATGGGTTTAGACAAGGTGTTTATGGAGCGCGTAGGCAAGCTGATTTCGAGAATTCAGGGTATGCAAAATCAAGATTCTGTAAGCAGCGATAAACTGCAAAAATTGGTGGACTGGGTGACGGAGCTTATAACCATAGCGGATTGGCTGAATATGGATATAAACAAAAATAATTTGGAAAACCAGAGCTATGATGCTTATTTGCTATACAAAGAAAATCCTGTGAAATACGCAACGCTAAAGCCGATGTTCCAATGGCTAAATTTTGAGACTTAATAATAACCCCCCTTGAATGATGATTTTTAAACAAAATCACCATTCCTCCCCCCGTTTTTTCCGCCCGCAGGGCTAACGGGGGGAACGCCACAGCGAAATTCAAAGTTAAAGTGGCTGTTTTAAACTTAAAACAACCCCGTAACCTTTGGTTTAATGGGTTTTATCTGCATGGAGTCTTGGTGGATGCCTTTCTTTTTAAGGGCGCGCAGGAATTCGGGTTCTGTCCATTCCTCAGGTGAAAATCTGCCTCGCAGCAGAGCTACCAAAACGTGCATCAGCATTTCGCAATCATAAACGGCACGGTGCATGGAATCATCTTTTATCTTCAATGAAATTTCGTTTCTGCCTTCGAGGGCTTTGGCTATTACACCCAGCTTGTAAGAGGGGAGTTGTATTATATTGCGAGCTATCTTCATGCTGTCCAAAATTGGCAATGTAGGTGCGGTTACCAGATGTTTCCCGTAGGCGGTGCTCAAAAAGCTGGTGTCAAAAGCGGCGTTGTGCGCAATTAGGCAATTGGCTTTATCGCAAAAGATTTTGAATTTTTGCAAAACCTCCACCGGTGCTGATGCGGCAGAAAGCATTTCGTTTGTTATGTGATTTATCTTTGTGGCCTCGTTGGATATTTTTTTTGAAGTTTTAAGCAAGTACTGGAATTCCTCCAATTCATCGGGAACCAAGCGGCCCCTACTCTCCTTCACGGAAAACATTATAGCACCCAATTCTATTATCTCCTCTTTGCTTGCATCGAGGCCTGTGGTTTCCAAATCAAAGGCTATAATTTTTACTAAACCGTTCATTACCGTTTGCTCGCTTTCCATATTTTGCGCAGAAAATATCTCTGAGACCTATATTTACCATCACTATCTTTTCTATCCGTTATTCTCCAACAGAGGGTGTTGCCAAATAGCACAATGCTCCAAAAGCCGAATAGTATGAACATTATCATTGGGAAAACAGCGAGCGAGCCGTAGAAGAGCGACCATTTTGTGAACATTCCGGCTTGCAATATTGCCATAGCTAGAATAAAAACGGATATGGCCACAAATGTGAACGCAGCGGATATAAGGGCAGCGAACCACCTTGTTTTTGTTTTTTCTATTGTGGTTTTAAAAAAACCTTTTCTCCCCGGGACATAAGGCATATAGCAATACAAAAGCCACAAAGCGAATATAGCGAGGAGCAGCAGAACTACTGGGATGCTCAAGTCTATCAACAGCTGGCTCACTTCCCCAAAGGGCGATTGTTCCAGCAAAATACTTTCCAAGGCTTTTTGCATGTAGTGCAAAAATAAGCTGAGTATAGCTATGCCACCTGCGAACAAAAGCAAGAAGGGGATGAATATAGCGGCCTTTTGCCCATAGCCTCGGCTTTCATTTACTCCCCAAACTATGTTCATATTGGTCTCTATGGTATCTATGGCGAGTATAAATGTCACTAGCAGCCCAAACCCGCCCACAACGCCTAAAGAGCCGAGCCTTATCCCTTGAGCCATAGTGAGGAACGGCATTACATTTTCTAAAATCACGGTTACCATAGCGTCTAACTCTATGAAGTTCCCCGGTAAGAACAGATGTATAGCCCCATTTATGTGCGGCATTATTTTCGCTAAAACATCCGGCAATAATTCCGGTAGGTGAGTTATGAATAAATCCCCAACGCCTAGGTACAGGCTTATTGAGGTTAGCAGAATTACCAGTGGAACGGCGGCCAAGAGCGAGGTGTAGACT
The DNA here is from genome assembly GCA_031281265.1 of Candidatus Fibrimonadaceae bacterium. Classification (GTDB taxonomy): domain Bacteria; phylum Fibrobacterota; class Fibrobacteria; order Fibrobacterales; family Fibrobacteraceae; genus Fibrimonas. Next base: position 20,676 of record JAITFO010000099.1, on the reverse strand, counting down.
AAAGCCGTGGCTCTTATTGTGCAATGTTCGAGCAAGAATATGCGCAGACTGTCATAGACTATGCAAGCCAGCAAAGGACGTTTGCTCATCCAAAGGTCGAGCTTAATCCAAAAATCAACGTCTTTAAGACTCATGGGATATGTAACTTAGAAAAGAAAAAGAGGGCTTAAAAGCCCCCTGTTAGGTTAAGATTGGGTTAATATTTATCCGTCAATTCTTTTGGGCAAGTGACCTTTTTGTATTTAACGGTTGGGTTGTTCCAGTTACCTGAATTTCCCAAGTTTTCTGTCCACCACAGGCAACCAGCTTTCAAGTCTGGGAGATTTTTGAAGACATTATTGCACATATCTTTTACGCAATTAACGCTTTGCGCACTGTAGTCCCAGCCGCATTTGCCTCTGAATCCGCCATAACGCACACCCATATCCGGGTTGCTCACGCCGCTATTTGTGACCTGCCTTGTCAAAGCATCAAAGTCGCCAACGCCGCCACCCGGAATCATAAGGTCAAATTTGGCTCCTTCTTTTATGTCCCCGATATTGGTTTTCATAACAACCATAACATGCCCATTGGGGAAATTGAATTGATAGCAATCTCCGCAAGCACCAATGCCAGCCGCAACATAACCAAAGCTGACATCGCCCACTTTCCACGGAGCTTGTTTCATGCATGTAAATGCGCTTCCGCCATCACATGCGCTTCTATCGCTATCGTTATGCCCTATGTTGGCACCAGATATATTGCAGCTATTGGCTTGTATGCCACCTTTGCCGCTCCATGAGCAACTCGGTTTGCAAGCATCCCAATACTGAGTCACTTTTGATTCTTCGTTTCCGGCTGCTGTTGGGGTATAGCTTGGGCTGCCGCCACCACCGCCGCTTGAAGAGCTTGGAGTGGGTTGTTGTTGAGCGGTAACCGTTATTGTACCTGCACAAGTAGCTGTTTGATTGCTGCCGCCGCAACTTGCCGCTGCAGTTACATTGCTGATAGTCTGTGCTGTATTGATAGCACTATTGATAGAGGTTGGGCTCCAAGTTATGCCACTGGTAATTGTGGTAGAGCCACAAGTAACTTTGGGCTTGGTTGGAGTTTGCCCGGTTGTTATCGCCTGAGTGACAGATTCGCATCCGAGTTTGTTATTAACCGTCAAAGAGCCACAAGTTGCTGTTTGGCCGCTGCAATCTCCGGTATTTGCCGTTGCTTTAATGTTGTTATAATTACCAGCAGCCGGACCGCTCCAGTAATCAGGGGCTCCGCTCCAAACGATATTTTGACTTGTATTTTGGAGAGTAGTGGAGCCGCAAGTCACAGTCGGTGGGGTTACACTAGTACCAGCGATTACCGTTGCTGGTGATGGGTTGCCACAGCTCAACTTGGGGTTAACTTTCAATGTGCCACAGCTTGCCGTTTTGCTGCTTCCACCGCAAGTTGCCGCAACTGTTACTGTGTAGTTGTTGGCGGTGGGGTTAGTCCAAGTTGGTGCACCTGTCCAAGTGAGACCGCTGGTTAGCGTGCTAGTACCGCATTTAACGGTTGGTTGTGTTATAGCTGTACCAGCTGTTCCAGTTGTTGGCATACCTGTGCAAGTGAGGTCGTTTGTTGAAGGAGCAGCGCTAACTGTTAGCGTTCCGCAGCTGACCGTTTTGTTTCCGCCGCAATTTGCCGTTGCTGTCACATTGTAAGTACCCGCTGCCGGGTTATTCCAAATAGGTGCACTCGCAAAGGTAGCGGTGGCATTATCAGCATTGCATTTTACGGTAGGTTGGGTAACTGCTGTGCCAGCAACTCCCGTTTGAGCAAGACCGGTGCAAGTTAAATTATAAGTGGCACTGCCACCGCCTTCTGAGCAAGAGACCTCTTTATACCAATAGGTATCTATGCTGTTTGCCTGCCAAATCCAAGGTTGCGAACATTCATTGCCACGGTCTGGATTGCAGGTGTAGCATTTACCGTCTTTTTTAATGCAGGATTTTGTGCCATTTGGAGGAACGCCATACATCGGGTCAACGCAACCGCTTGTGCTTGCACTTGCGGCAGAAGAAGAAGAAGTATTAGAAGAAGCAATTGAGGAACTGCTTGCACCTGGAGCTGGTGGAACTGGGGTGCCTGTGCAAACAGGTTGGCCACCGGTTGTTTTGAATTTTTGCCCTGCCCAAGATGGAATGTAGATGTAATAACCGCCATCCACTTTTGCCACGCTGGCGAATTTTGTAGCGCATGCGGTGGTGCTGCCGTATCCGTGTCCGCTATCACCGCCGCATCTAGAAGCGGAACCTGTTGCAAACGTGGTACCATTTATGGAAATTCCACCGCTTTCGTTGCCGATTTGCGTGATTGCTGTTGCATATACGCAGTTAGGACGATCTTGCCCTTTATCCGTGGCACCTATGTCATCTGCATCAAAACTCGTTTTTTTCACATTATCAAAGGTTATTCCACCGCACCATGTTGTTTTATAAGCGCAGTTAGCACCCGGATCGGTTACCTCAGGAGCATGGGAACTGCTGGAGAAGCTTGAACTGGAAACGCTACCCGCTACGGAAGAAGACGAAGCTCCGGGTTCAGGAGGGTTTTGGGAGTCGCTCGAAGTGGAACCTCCCGGAGAGGAAGTAGGCGGTTGTGTAGTAGAAGAAAGAGTAGATCCACCTTCTTGGCTGCTGGAGCTGTCGCCGAACTCAGGGAGATCATCTTTTTGGGAACAGCCCCAAAAAACCATGCCTGCAAAGGCTAACACTGCTAAAATCGTGGACAAAACCTGAACTTTGCCAACGCTGCTTCTCTTTCTTTGGGCCATGTCGCCTCCTTTTTCGATAGACCTATCTTCTTAAATATACATTATTTTTATATAATATATATTAAGTTTCGGTTAAAATCTGCAAAAAACCGCTTATTTTACAGGAATTCGCAAAATTTCGCTGCGATTATCGAGCTTAACCTTCACTATATACAAGCCCTTTGGCAAATCACCGAGCGATATATAGTAGCTTCCGTTAAAGAAGTTCATTTTACGCATGGATTTTCCGCTTAAATTGAACACCTCGATGCTCGCTTTTTGGGCAACCTGCAAATTCACGCCGTTTTTGATGGCAAAAGCTCCGCTATTAGTCCCGTTTGGCGAAACGGATATTATCGGAGTGTCTTCACCATCATCACTACTGGAACTGGTGCCGTCTCCGTCTATGGAACTGCTACTACCGCTGCTGCTAACGGAACTGCTGGAACCTATGCCGCTGGAACTGCTACCGCCACTGGAACTGCTGCCGCCGCTGGAACTGCTGTTTGCCTTGGAACTGCTGCTGGTACCTCCGCATTTCGCAGCGGGTTTTGTAGATGGAAAAGTCATAGTGCCTATGCAACGGAAGTTCTTTATAGCCAAAGAACCTGTATTTGCAGAAAGCCCTGCCGAGCCGCTTTTGCCGCCTTTCAGTTCCCAAGAGAAGGCATTTATATCGCTTAACTTAAAATCAACTTTGTCTCCCCAAGCAGATGGCTGTCTCAATTCTGAAATAGGCACACTTACATCTTTCCAAGCGTTATTGCTTGCTGGAGAAACTTCCATAGAATGATAAGCATAGTCCTTAACCGTTTTCAATTGTGCCTTGAAATTATGGGCTTCACCTTTGTAGCTATAAGTAAAACCACCTGTGCAGCCTGAGAAGTTATACCCTCCTGTAGTGGTGAGTCCGTTATTTTCCGCTTGTAAACCCAAAGCCACATAAGGCTCGTCTTTATTGCCGCCTTGACTAAGCGAGTATCTGTCAATTTTGGCAACCCAATCCGAGCCATCTTGCATAATTACGGTATAAGAAACCATCTCTTGGCAAGAATTTTTGTCTTTATCCCAACCTATGGCTGTTGATTTTGTGTTCTGCATAGTTGAGCTACCGCTATTGCCTACATCTGTATATGCATACCAAGGTTCCCATGTTTTAGCAAAAACTCTATCCTCTGCGCTACCGGCAAAGTTATCTATTAAAACTCCAGAAGATGCACTAACGCCACCTGAAGAACTACTGGGGTTACCGCTACCTGGCTGCAATGCTTTTAAATTTGGCATATTTCCGCTCGCCAAAAGCCCAGTTAAGAGCTGCAAAGTTGCGCTGTAATAAGGTTCATTGGTAAAACCTATCAACGCTCCCCAATAGTCATTCATTTTTGTTTGGTTCGCAGAGCTATAAGAAAGCGCATTTGTAAATGGGCCTACGAATGTAGAGTTTTTATCATTTCCACTCATAGTGCCGTTCATTTCTATAGCGCCTTTTATATCCGAGGCGTTTTTGCTGCTTAAAAATCTGGAGTAAAGATTTGTGAGCAATGTTTTTGCATCTGCGTGGCCATACCAAGCGTTAGCCCAAGCTATGCGCCAGGGTACGCGAGCTGCATCATAGCCATACTTGCCGCGAGTAACGCCCCCGTTATCGTTGCACCAATCGGAGAATAGCCCGGAACTTGAATTTTGGTTGTTTTTTAGCAGAGTGTAATTTGCGGTTATAACGGATTGCCATTTAGCTGATTGAGAACTCTCCACCTCTTTGAAAATTTCAAAAGCTGCTGGGCTAACATAGCTCGGATTTCTTTCGCTCTCCCAAGCATCTCCGGGTTTGTGCAAATTGTTTGAGCTAATTTCGTAGGCCCTGATTTTTGAAATTAGAGCTTTGGCTGTGTCAAGGTAATTTTTACTGCTGGTGGAACCGAATTGATAATGAGCCATCACAAGCGCAAGGGCAACATCAAATTCCGCATCGGTGGCTCCATTATTTTCAATAACGCTAGAAAACCCATTGATTTTCCAATTCATCAACCCATTGCCATTTGTCCAGTTTTGGTAATATGCCCATAATTTGTCAAAATGGCTTTGATAGCTTGTGGTGTTATCGCTAAAATAAACCATAATTATCATACCGTATCCAATGCCCTCAGAAACAGTTTGGCTTTCGGTATCAAACTTAATGCGCGCACAAGTACCTTTGAATTTGTTGTTGCAGGTGCCCTCTTCATAAAGCCGGGAGAGAAAAGTGTTAAACCGGGTTTTCAGAGTTGTAGAGGCATTGGAAGACGTAGCGTTTATTGTTGAGTTGCCGTAGTTCCTATTTTGCGGATAAGGAAAGTTGACGGCGGAATATGCGGTTATTGCGCATAGGGAGAGGAGGAGCAGAATTTTTTGCATATAAACCCCGTAAGTATATTATATATAAATATATAATATATTTACAGTTTTATTACAAAGGGGCTAATAAAAAATGCTTATTTTACTGGAATTCGCAAAATTTCACTGCGATTATCGAGCTTAACCTTCACTATATACAGGCCTTTTGGCAAATCACTGAGCGATATATAGTAGCTTCCGTTAATTAAGTTCATTTTACGCATGGATTTTCCGTTCAAATTGAACACCTCGATGCTCGCTTTTTGGGCAACCTGCAAATTCACGCCGTTTTTGATGGCAAAAGCTCCGCTATTAGTCCCGTTTGGCGAAACGGATATTATAGGAGAAGGGTCGCCGCCGCTACTGCTGGAGCCGGGGGTGGGTGGGTTACTGGGGTCTGTAGCAACTAGGATATTCACAAATACAAAACTGTTGGCTGCACCTCCGTTAAAGGTTAAATTCAACGGAGCTTCTGGACTTGCTGTTACAGTTATAGGAATATAATCCGAATTCTTCCAGTCTCCACCCGTGCTTGGAAGTTCAGCGGAACCAGATTCCACACCACTACCACTCCAAGAAACCGTTGTCGCAGACGTTGAGCCATATCTGATTCTCATCCTATATTTTCCTGTTCCTGGAAGCTCAACTATTTTATAGCCAACGCTGAAAGTGTTTCCAGAGTTCTGCAACACGTAAGCCGAGTTTAGAACTACCGAATCTTTTAACCCAGACATACTACCAGGAACAAAATCCACCGCATTGGTTGCCGTTCCAACCTTCACATTGCCAGTTTTGTCACCTTTTTGTGCTGCATTGCCACAGTCCACATTTACCTGAGTTAAACTCACAGCAGGGTTGCCGCCATTGGCAGAGGTTATTGCACCGCCACTATTGCGGTTTTTCATAATTCGCTGAACATATTGCCCGGATGCGGATAAATTGTTATCGCCAAATGTGCCACTGCCACAACAGTTTAAAGTCAAAGCTGCCGCAGTTTCGTCTTTATCAACAATAGACCAATTTGCCCAAGAGATGCCTAATGTTTCAACTAAACTCATCCAGCTATTTGTTCTATTCCAATCCATGTTCTTATCCTTGTCACCGCCGTCTGCCATGCTTGTTCCCCATTCAGAGGCAAAAACCGGAAAATTGTTGCACCAAGCAACCTGAAGATTAGCCATATAAGCGTTATGCCCTGGGTCCGAAGTATAAAAATGCAGGGAGTATAAGATGTTCCTTGCTTTATCTGCGGCAATTGGGTCCCTTCTTGCAGAACCTAAGTCAGACGAATAATTAGGTGTACCCACTATTATTAAACCATTGTTATCTTGAGCTCTGATTGTGGATATGATGCTTTCGGAATAGCTTTTTATGCTCGACCAACTAATAGCTGACCCGCAAGAGGTACCAGCTGCACCGCTGCAAGGTTCATTGAATATCTCATAAATAACATGGTTGTATCCCTTTTCCTTTGCGTAAGAAGCAACGGTATTAAAAAAACTCGTTGCACCGCTCTGCTCTAAAGTGTGATAATGCCAATCCACAATAACATAAATTCCAGCATTCCAAGTCCAATCCATAAAATTTTTAGCATCCTGAGTGTCACCGTTTCCTATGGCAGCTCTAACCACATTTGCATTCCAAGAAGAGCCTGCAAGAGTGGTAACCGTGCTCTGTTTGTAAAACTTCCCGCCTGGCCAATCCGATCTATTCCAAAACAAACTCATGCCGCGTAGCACAAAGGGATTGCCACTTTTGTCCACAATTTTGCCATTGCTAACAGACAATGGAGCTGAAGCTGGGGCGGCGGCAAAGGAGAGAACAGCCATTAATGCGATTAAAAAGAGAGAGCGTATCATAATGTATAATATACATTTTTTTTTTGGCTAAAAAAAGCATTTTCCCGTTTTTATGTGATATTCAGCATAAAAAAAGCCCTCTTTCGAGGGCTTTGGCTACAAAAATAAGAGATAACTTATTTCAATATAACTTTCTGCACAATTCCGCGGTTCTCAGAGCGAACCATGTAAATGCCTGCGGGCAAGTTAGCGAGGCTCAAGGACTCATTTGCGGCAAGCGTCTTTTTAGCTACCACCTTGCCCTGCAAGTTTATAACCTGCACAGTGCCAGCAAAGTTTGCGGAGAGAGTGCGGCCATTTATGCTGAATTTATGAGCAGAAGCAATTTTGCCACCGATAATAGGATTAGGATTACCCATGCCGCCACCACCTGTGTATGGAGGGAGTTCTTCTGCGGTTCCGCTGCAAGAGCCATGCCAACCGACTTCCTTCAACCCAAAGCGAATTGTTTCTGCGGTTGCAGATCTGGTTTTAAGGGCAAACTTCAAAGCCTCTGCTTTAGTAAGAGCGGTCTCTCTAGGTTCAGTTGGCTCATCAGTTTCGTAAGAAAGCCCAAAAGATGTCCAGCTCATATTAACCGTTTTCCAAGCACCGTCAGTAGCAGGCAATTTCATTATCCAAGTATTGTATTCATATAGTTTTTCGTTCCAGCCAAGTTCAACATCAACACCAGCTTTGTCCGCTTTATAAACAAGGCAAAGACCTGTTTTTCCTTCAGCCGTGAGGTCTTGTACATAAGAACCTTCAAAATCTGTTCTATTGCATTCTTCTTTTCCGCGCCAATTAAAACCTATAGCAGACACGTTAGGTTTTTCGTCTGTTCCGCCTGGGTTTGAAAAGATTACATCAAAACCTGCCGTTCCGTCACCCATGCCGTAACCCTTTACCATATAATGAGCGCCTGCAGCAACAGTAGTTACAGGACCAATCACATGATCTTTCCAAACCGTATTTTCTTTATTGGTGCCATCGTTTATATATTTCTCAACAACAACAGTACCCACTGCCTCGGTTGGACTTAGATTGGTCTCACAATTAACCGTTCCTTTGGGTACGAATATGTTATTGTTGGAATTAGCATCTTTTACAGAACCGCCTTCGTCTGCGTAGCCAAACCAAAAGCCTCCGGTTCCATCAAAGCAAGGCCTGCCATAACCATTTTCACTAGTTTGGTCAGTCTGATTCCAGCAAAATATCGCACCGGGTGTATGCACTTGCCCACAATATTTACCGCAGTTATTCGGGTTAGATGTCGAAAGCAAAGTGGCGAAATCCCAAAGATCGCCTGCAGCAAAAGCTGTGCTGGCTAGGCTCACCATAGCTACAGCCAAAATTTTAACCTTGTTCATTTGAACCTCCTTTAAAAATTCTCACCCATATAATATAGTAAAAAACAGTAAATTTTACAAAAAATTTACAAAAAAAGATAAGAAAATGACAAAAAAGGCACATTATTGCCGTTTTTCCGTGATTTTCGCAGGGGTATATTGGGATTTACTATATTCAAAATATGCGTTATTTTCTTTTTTTAGCTGTTTTTGCTATTTTCGCTTGTGAAGCGACTTACACCGAGCCTAAAATTCTTTTTGGGCACGAATGGAATGCCAATGCCAAGACCGTGGCAGACACCACCTCACTGTTCAAACCAAACGATGTGATAGTTATTCAGATGGATAACGGAAGGCCTTTCAAAACCCTGGCAGTTGAGATGAAAATCTATCAGGGTGAAAGCGACCGCGTTTTATTCAAACACACCGTGCAGGTAAAAAACAACGATACCAAAGCTGCATTGAAGGGGCCGGAATCCAAGCCTTTAAAGGTTAGGGAAATTTTGCATTCCTCCACCCCCGGCATTTACCGCGTAGCTTTTTACGATGGCGATACTTTTTTGCTGGAAAAAAATCTGGAGCTGGTTAAATAGTGGCAAAAAACTATCCGCTGCTCATACTTGTTTTATTTTTAGCCTCTTGCGGGGAAAAGGGCGTTGAGGTGAGCTATAATCTCTCCAAGCCGGTAAAAACCGAGGTCTTCTCCCAAGGCTTTTATTCCACGATGGACGGCGAACTTGAGCAAGTGGGCACTGCAACCGCGATAACTTATATAAACGAATACAGCCGCGTCACAGATACTCTGCATTTAAACAGAACCTTTGTCTCCGATGCTTCAAAAGGCTATCTCAAAAAATCCTACCCCCCTGAGCTTGCTTTGAGAACCCCAAGATTGGAACTCTCCGCCAAAGATTTGGAAATTGTGAGTATAAAAGGTTATGAAAATTTTGATTCCATAGTGGTGGCAAAAATCCAAATCCCCGACAGATGGAAAAAACAGATAAACAACATGACAAGCCCAGCAGACCTTGAACGCATAGAAACGCGGCACTGGAAGCTGACACACCTGCTTCTAGGCAATGTCCCGTTGAAAGCGAATATAACGGAATTGCTCACCTCTCAGGGACGCCTAGCCGAAATACCTTTTGTTATAAAAATAGACTCTGTGGTTACAAAAGGCATAAGAGAGATAAACGGCAAAAAATGCTTTGAATATGCGGTGTATCTGCGAGAGGAAGAACCTTTCCCGTACTTTATATGGGAGCAACACGTGTCCAGCGTAAAAAGCGGTATGCCTTTTAAAAGCTATAGGTCAAAAAATGTGGAATACGAAAATCGCTATGAGATAGCTTTGGATTTAAAAAGCGGCATTCCTTGCAGTGAGCACGAGATGAAATTCGGAACTCACGGTATGCAAAGCCCGGAAACAGGAGATTCCGTGACTTTCAGTAGCCGCATTTCGCACGAGAGATTTTATACCTTTTTACCGCAATGAAAGTAGCATTCCAAGGCAGGCACGGTGCGTATAGCGAAAGCGCAGCCTTCCATTTGTTTGGGAAAAATGCGGAAACAATCCCCTTAGACACTTTTGAGGATTTGCACAAGACGGTGCAAAGCGGTGCGGTAAATTTTGGAATTATCCCAATGGAAAATTCCACCGCAGGTTCGGTTTTGGAGAACTACGATTTGCTGCTGAAATATAGATTACCCATAGTGGGCGAGCTTAAACTTCAAATAGACCACTGCTTAATAGCGTTGAAAGGCGAAAAAATCGAGACTCTAACAAAGGTCATTTCTCACCCGCAGGCTTTGGAGCAATGCTCCGCTTTTTTTGATAGCCACCCTAAGATAGAGAAAAAGCCTTTTTTTGATACCGCAGGTTCTGTTGAGAGAATAGCAAGGAAACAATTAAGGGGCGTGGGCGGTATAGCGTCTTCGTTTGCGGCAGAGCATTACGGGTTGGAAGTTTTAAAAAAGCCTTTGGCAAATTTCCCAGGCACAAATTCCACGAGATTTTTTGCAATTCAAAAAGAGCCTGCTGCGATTGATGAAAATTTGCACACAAAAACATCCGTAGCTTTTATGGCTAAAAAAAATATGCCGGGTGCGCTTTATATATGCCTTGGCTGTTTTGCAAAGCAGAATGTGGATTTAATTCGCATAGAGAGCCGCCCAAAAACGGGTAGCCCGTGGGAATATGTATTTTATGCGGATTTAGCCGGGAACCCTCTGCAAAAAAATGTGGAGAGCGCTCTGCAAGAGTTGAGAGAGGTGGCGGAGGTTATTTTGTTAGGGAGTTATGCGCAAGGCGAAAACAAAGGAGAGGAATTTTGAACAACATACCAAAAGCATTGCAGGAATTTAAGAGCGGCAAAATTTTAATAGTTGCCGACAACGAAAATCGCGAGAGCGAGGGCGATTTTATCTGTGCGGCTTCGCTTTGCGAAACTGAGCATATAAATTTTATGATAAGCCACGGCAGGGGCTTGGTTTGCGCCCCCATTGCGGAGAAACGTGCGGAGCAACTGAACTTGCCCATGATGACCCAGAGAAATACAAGCCGCTTTGAAACTGCGTTTACGGTTTCTGTGGAGGCAAAGCACGGAACAACAACGGGTATATCTGCGGAAGAGCGAGCTTTGACTGCGCGCACCCTTGCGGACTTTTCAAAAAATGCAGGTGATTTTGTTTGCCCAGGGCACGTGTTCCCGTTAAAGGCGTGCAAGGGCGGGGTTCTTGAAAGGGAAGGGCACACCGAGGCGGCTGTTGATTTATGCAGCTTGGCAAAATTGCCGGAGGTGGGTGTTTTGTGCGAAATTTTAAACCCGGACGGCACAATGGCAAGAATGCCGGAGCTAAAAAAAATCGCAAGGAAACACAAATTAACTCTCATAACCGTTCAGGAGATAATAGACTGGCGCCTTACAACCGAGAGACTTGTGGAGCGAGTTGCCGAGCCGATAATCCCAACAAAATATGGCAAGTTCAGAGCGGTTGCATATAAGGACAAAATCAGCGGCGAAGAATACATGGCTTTGGTAGAGGCGAATTTTAGCCGTGGTTATTCAACGACCAATGTCCGCGTTCATAGCGAATGTTTAACGGGCGATGTGTTTCATTCCCTTAAATGCGATTGCGGCGAGCAGCTCGATTTTTCTTTGAAGTACATAACGGAGAATGGCGGGATTCTAATTTATATGCGTGGGCAAGAGGGCAGGGGAATAGGGCTTGCGAACAAGTTGAGGGCTTATGAATTGCAGGAGCGTGGGTTAGACACCGTTGATTCCAATTTAAAATTGGGATTTGGGATAGACCTCAGAAACTATGCGTTATCTGCGCAAATACTAAAAGACTTGGGCATAAAAGCTGTAAACTTGCTGACGAACAATCCGCGCAAAGTATCTCAGCTTGAATTTTATGGAATCAAAGTCACAAAGAGAATTCCCATTGAAATAAAGCCAAATCCTTATAACAAAAAATACTTAAAAGCGAAAAAAGACAAGCTGGGGCATTTGTTGAAAATTTCTTAAAGTTAGGGCAAACCCATCTTTTTCTTGGCTTCGGCTAGGGGAACGCCACTTTCCAATAGGGCAACCATTTCTCGCAAAGCTCCATCTATCCTAGACTTATTATCACGCCATTCTTTCAACCGAGCCTCATAAAGCATACGGTTATGGTCATCTGCACTGAACGTAGCCAAAACATCTACGGCTTTCACAAACACTGGATCTATTCCTGCCAACTCCATAAATTCCTCTCTTTTTTCAGAGTTAATGAACTTAAGCCATTCACGTAACCTCTCATTATTTAATTTAGATAATTTTTTCAGGCTAAGAACGTGTATCTCCTCCAAATCGTTGAAAGGGAAATGCTCGTCTTTTTCAAGCGTTTGAAAAATAGTGTGGCATTTCTCCGATTCGGGGATAAAGTCAAAATCAGCCACTATTATAGATTTAGCAGGCTTTAGCTTTGAATACGGGTCTCCCGTGCCCAGCTGTTCGGTAAGCAGATGCGACCTGTAATACGATATCCTGCCTCTTACGTCAGGAACGCTGTTTGCCTGCATCTCTATGTCTATGATATTCCCGTTTGAGAGTTTGGCTTTTATGTCCAAAATTCCCAGCTTGTTGTCCACGCTCTCCCTTTTCAGGTGGGTATTGTAAAAGGAAATGTCTTCCAGTTCGCCGTCCTTGTAGCCCAGAACCGCACTTATGAAATTGATAGTCAAATCCTTGTAGCGTTCATCGCCGAACAGCAATTTGAATATTACGTCAACTTTCGGGGATAAAAGTTCGGGCAGGTTGTCATTATGCATAGCATATTCTCCATCTAAAGGTTCATTGCCTATTAGACGAATGTCGGGTGGAAAAAAATTCAAAACCTGTAATTTTGCAAACAGTTGTTGACGTTTTTTGCGATTTTTAGCCAATTTTCTGCAAATTGAATTGTCATTTTTTTATATATTCTATTCCTATGAGAACCTGCCCCTTGTTTGCTAAACTGGCAGCCCTTGTGCTTGCCTTGGCATTAACCCTTTCCTGTTCTGATGACAAAGACGATGGCAGCGATCCAAACCTAGGTGTTGGCAGTTCCAGCTCTGACGGTAACCTTAGTGGTTTGTCCTCATCAAGTGGCGTTAACAATTCTAGCAGTTCAAGCAGGGCCGGAAGCAGTAGTTCTAGCGTAGTAATCAACATTGTTTACGGAGCTGATGTAGATTATGGAAACGAGACTTACAAAACGGTTGTAATTGGCGAACAAACATGGTTCCAGCGTAATTTGAATTATGAGCCGTCTGGCACAGGCGTAGCTACGAATTCCAAATGCTACAATGACGAGCCTTCCAAATGTACCCAATACGGCAGATTGTATGACTGGGCAACGGCTATGAAATTGCCTGCTAGCTGCAATTCTGATACTTGTGCTGACCAAGTTCAGCCAAAGCATCAGGGCATTTGCCTCAGCGGTTGGCATATTCCGAGCAATGCGGACTGGGACCAGCTTATGCGCTCTGTTGATGGCACAAGCGGCACTTCAAGCCCTTACTACAGCCCCACGGCAGGCAGATATTTAAAAGCAACAAGCGACTGGAGTAATAGCTGCGGCGTAGGCAGTTCCTATTCGTTCCAGTGCGAGGACAAGTACGGTTTTTCAGCTCTGCCGGGCGGCTACGCCAATTACGATGGCGATTTCATCTCTGTCAGCTACTTCGGCCGCTGGTGGAGTGCCAGCGAGGACGAACTCTTCGTTCTCGCTGGTACTTTCAGCTACGCTTACTACCGGGGCATGGGCTTTTCCGACGAGAAAGTCAACGGGACTAGTATCAGAAAGGACGACGGGTTGTTCAGTGTTCGTTGCGTGAAGGACTGAGGCGCGTTGTGAACGTCTGAACCCCGATTCACAGGATTTTTCCGATTCACCCGATTGCACATTTATTTGCAATTTGGGGTAACCAATCGCCCAACATTCGTGGCGTAATTGTCACAAAATGGTGCGACCGTAGGGGCGTATTGCATACGCCCCATATTTGCCACGCCATAAATGCGGTTGTCGTGCGTTTATATGTGGTTGTCTGTGTTTAATAAAAATCGGGTTGTTGTGCCACATTGCGAAACCAAATGCGAAATCGGGAAAATCGGTGAATCGGGTGAATCGGGGTTCAGACATTTTTCTATATTATTACTCTCATAAAATTAATGCGAGGTATTAGATGACTGCTGCTGCTGCTCCCAAATGGTTGAAATGGACTACAATTAAACCTGTTAATATGCAGGTTTTGAACGATTTCATGTGTGCAGACCCGTTTTCAATACTGGGTTTGCATCCTATAAACAAAGGTAGCAAGATGAGCGTCAGGGTTTATATACCCGGTGCCAAAGCCATCTCCGGCGAGTCGCTAGACAAGTCGCTTAAATTTGATTTTGTTAAGCTGGGAGATTCCGGCTTTTTTGAAGCGCAGATAGAAGAAGAATACAGGCATTTTCTCTATAGATTAAACGTTGAGTTGGAAAACGGCATCAAATACTCCGTTCTTGACCCTTACGCATTCCCGCCCGCGCTTTCGGATTTTGATTTGCATTTAATGCAATCCGGCGTTCATTACGAACTTTACCGCAAATTGGGCGCAAACCTTGTGGAAGTGGAAGGGATTAAAGGCGTTATGTTTTCCGTGTGGGCACCCAATGCCCGTGCCGTATCTGTTATAGGCAATTTCAATTCTTGGGATGGGCATAGGCATCAAATGCGAGTACGCGGAAATAGCGGCGTATGGGAGATATTTATTCCAGAAATAGGAGAAGGCGAGCTTTACCGCTTTGAGTTGCATTCCAAAGAAGGCAACATGTACCAGAAAGCCGACCCTCTTGCAAAGTTCAGCGAGCTTCGCCCAAATACAGCATCCGTTGTTACACATTTGGATGGCTACGAATGGGGAGACGACCTTTACATGCGGACTCACAATGTGACGCAGGTGTTTGGCAACCCTATGAATATTTACGAGGTGCATCCCGGCTCTTGGCGGAGAGACCCGAATAATCCAGACCGCTTTTTGAATTGGGACGAGCTTGGCGATGCTCTTATTCCTTATGTTTTGGAGATGAGTTATACGCACATTGAATTTATGCCGGTTATGGAACATCCGCTTGACCAGTCTTGGGGTTATCAGGTCACCGGTTATTTTGCCCCTACCAGCAGGTATGGCTCGCCAGACCAGTTCCGCCGCTTTGTGGATAGGTGCCACCAAAACAACATAGGTGTTATTCTGGACTGGGTGCCCGCGCATTTCCCAAAAGATGGCTTTGCGCTTGGACGCTTTGATGGTAGCGCTTGCTATGAACACGCAGATTCAAGGCAGGGCGAGCATCCGCATTGGGGAACTTATATATTCAACTATGGGCGTAGGGAAGTCGCGAACTTTTTGATTTCAAACGCTATGTATTGGCTACGCGAATTCCACTGTGACGGTTTGCGCGTTGATGCCGTTGCAAGTATGCTTTACTTGGACTATGGCAGGAACCACGGCGAGTGGATTCCCAACAAGGACGGCGGAAATGTGAATTACGATACCATGGAATTCTTAAAGCATTTGAATAGCATAATGGGCAAGCACGCTCCGCACGCTATCTTTATAGCCGAAGAATCCACGAGCTTCCCAAGCATAACACGCCCACCTGAATTTGGCGGCCTTGGTTTCCATTACAAATGGAACATGGGTTGGATGAACGACTTTTTATCTTACATAAGCAAAGAACCAATTCATAGAAAATATCACCATCACAATTTGACATTCAGCATGATTTACGCATATTCCGAAAACTTTATTCTAGTGCTTTCGCACGATGAGGTTGTTCACGGAAAGGGTAGTATGTTGAGCAAAATGCCGGGCGATTGCTGGCAGCAGTTTGCGAATTTGCGTTTGGCTTATGCCTTTATGTATGCGCACCCGGGCAAAAAACTTTTGTTCATGGGCAGCGAATTTGGGCAGGGCAAGGAGTGGGAAGAGCAACATTCCTTGGATTGGCATTTGCTGGATTTTGAAGTTCACAACGGATTGCACAACATGATGAGAACCCTTGGTTCATTGTATAAATCAGAGAGGGCATTCTGGGAAATAGACCATCATTGGGATGGCTTTGAGTGGATAACCTGCGATGATGTTGATAATTCCGTGCTGAGTTTTTTCCGCCGCTCCAGAAACGGCGAACTTATTCTGTGCGTATTTAACTTTACTCCTGTGCCGAGAACTCCTTACCGAGTTGGCGCCCCAGCTTGTGGAAAATGGATTGAAATTTTCAACTCCGATTCCCAGCTTTGGGGAGGCAGCAATATGGGCAACGGCGGTGAGCGTTGGACAGAGGATTTTCAATGCCACGGCAGGCCCTTTAGTTTGGAACTCACGGTTCCGCCACTTGGAGCGGTTTATTTGAAGCACGGATGGTGAGTTTTAATGGCAGAGATTGGAAATGGCGGAGTTTGTTTTCCAAAGGGATTTTCAGCATCTGGAATAAAAGCTGGCATAAAGGCAAGCGGTAATTTAGATTTAGCCCTTCTTTACAGCAAAGAAGGAGCGAAATGCTTTGCCACATTCACCAAGAACCAGGTGCAAGCCGCCCCCGTTCTATACGATAAAAAAGTTCTCTCCGGCAAGAATATAATTCATGCCGTATTCATAAACAGCGGGAATGCAAACGCCTGCACGGGCAACCAAGGCTACGCAGATGCTACCAGCATGGCAGAGCTTGTGGAAAAGGAATTGAACTTGGCTAAGTTTTCCGTTTTGGTAGGCTCCACTGGCGTGATAGGCCATAAATTGCCGATGGATAAAATCAGCGCGGCGGTTCCTGAGCTTGTGAAAAATTTGAGCACCGAAAATTCCGAACTCTTTGCAAAGGCTATCTGCACCACCGACACAATATTAAAAACGGGTTCTGTTTCCGTGCAAACCGCAAAAGGCGAAGTTCGCTTTGGCGGCTCGTGCAAAGGCTCCGGCATGATTCACCCAAATATGGCAACCATGCTCGCTTACATAACAACGGATTTGCAGCTCCCAGAAGATTTCTCAGCGGAGTTCAGAGAGCTTGTAAATGAATCGTTCAACGCTATAACCGTGGACGGCGATATGAGCACCAACGACACCTGCATTCTTTTAGCAAGCGGGCAAAGCGGAATTTCTTTAAACGATTTGAGCGCAACCGAGCAGACCGATGTCCGCAACGCTCTCTTTGGCTTGATGAAATGTTTGGCATTGCAAATAGTGAAAGATGGTGAGGGTGCAACTAAAAAAATTGAAATTGAAGTATGCGGAGCGTGCAGCAAAACCGAGGCGATGCAAATAGCAAAATCCATAGCCACGAGCAATCTGGTGAAATGCGCATTTTTTGGCGCAGACCCAAATTGGGGGCGCATAGTGAGCAGCGCAGGTGCGAGCGGGGTAGCCTTTGATGCAGATAAACTCTCGCTTTATTTTGAAGATGCACAAGTTGTAAAAAATGGAATGCCAACGGATATATCGGTAAACGTTTTGAGAGAGATAGTTAAAAGAGAGGAGTATAAAATTTCCCTGAACTTGCATTTAGGCGAATTCAAAGCATCTGTATTCACCTGCGATTTGAGCTATGACTATGTTAAAATCAACGCGGAATATACTACGTAATGGGGGTTCCTACTTGTGTGTTTAATTGAGAATGGAGAATTGAGAATGGAGAATAGAATATATATTTGCTCAATTAGAAATCTATGCTTGTTTATTATTCTCAACTCTCAACTCTCAATTCTCCATTCCTACGCGCAAAAGTTAAGCATTTTAGACTCAATTCCGCATCCGCAAACTCGTTTTACGCAGGGGCTTTTTTGGGACGGCGATGAGCTGTGGGAGTCAACGGGTTTGGAGGGCAAATCCAAAGTTTACAGGATGAATAAAAAGGGTGAAACTTTTGATTCTATAGCTATGCAAGGTTCCAGTTTTGGAGAGGGCATAGCGAAAATTGGAAACAAAATGCTTTGGCTAACCTGGACTTCACAGTTAGGTTTTGTTTTATCTGCAAAGCCATTGCAATTTATAGGGACATTTAGGTTCAATGGCGAGGGATGGGGGTTAACTGTTTGGAGAGGCAACTGGCTTATGAGCAACGGCAGTTCTTCGCTCTTTGAACTTTCGTCAAAAGATATGAGCGTAGTTGGCAAAATAAATACCTCTGTTGTTTATCTCAACGAGTTGGAAGCCGTGGGCGATACCCTTTACGCAAATGTGTGGCATAGCGATTCCATAGCCGTGATTTTATTGCCAAGCGGCAGCGTTGTGAAATGGTTGGACTTTTCGGAGCAGGCAAAGAATATAAGAAAGAAATTCCCGAATGCGGAAGTGCTGAACGGAATAGCTTATGACGGCAAAAATCTATGGCTCACTGGCAAAAACTGGCCTTGGATTTACAAGGTGAATTACCCTGTCAATGGGCGCACCCCTTGACAAAACCCTGAAAAATTGCTATATTTACATTTCCCGAATCAGTAGCTCAACTGGTAGAGCAGCGCCCTTTTAAGGCGCGGGTTCAAGGTTCGATTCCTTGCTGGTTCACTAGCCAAATCCCCCCGAAAAACGCCGTTTTCTGCTAAATTTAGGCGGTTTTGTGGGAATGAATGAATGCAAAAAACATATTCAATAGGATAAAATGCAACTAAAAAAATACAACCACCCATTCTTGTTTTATGGCGTTGCCTTTATTGTTCCTTGGTTATGTTGGTTTATATTGGCTTGGTTAAGCAATAGTCAATTATGGGATAATCCAACCGTTGTTTTTTGGGGCAGTATTCTTGGATTAATTGGACTTTTTGGACCATTTGTTATTGCTATGGTATTAATACTCCCCGACAAAGAAATGAGACAGGAATTATTGTCCGCTGTTTTCAATTTTAAGGGTATTCGCCCTATTTTTTGGATATTAACTTTTGTCCTTTTCCCGATAAGTATTCTTGTCGCTCAAGTGATTTCTTTGCCTTTTGGTCATAGTGTATCACAATTTAAATTTGTTGAAAATATGTCTTTTTCTGCTGGCATTTTTCCCGCATGGTTTTTACTCATAATCGCTCCTATATTGGAAGAATTTGGCTGGCATACTTACGGAATACATTGTTTGAGAAACCGCCTTAACCTATTAATGACTTGTGTAATATTTGGTATAGCATGGGGAATTTGGCATATGCCGTTATCATTTGTAAAAGGATATTATCAAAATGTATTAGTTGAAACTGGTATAATTTATTCAATAAATTTTTTGGCAAGTCTTATTCCATACCTTATTATAGGGAATTGGATATATTACAAGACAAACAGAAATATGTTTTTAGTGGTTGTTTTTCATTTATTGGCAGGGTTTTCAAATGAAATTTTCCAAACGCATCCTGACAGTAAAGTTATACAAACAGTATTATTATTGATTTTTTCTATAATAATTATATGCAAAGAAAAGGCATTTTTCTTTAATAAATCGCATGAAGTAATATTGTAATAAAAACAATTGGTACTTCGCCTAACAGGTCGGTAACGCATAATAACGATTTGGATTAACTACATTGTATAAATGTTTAAATGGATGGTTTTGCTTTTTGTAATAGGCTTAATGCTTTTTTATTATTGCAATAACAGGGAACCGGACAAAGAACCAGAAATTGAGAAAATTGATAGCGTTGTTAGCGTTGATAAAGTTGATAGCACAAAGAGCATAGATAGCGGCGTAAGCGTTGCCAAGAAGCCTGCAAAGATGCAAGTAGAAATGCTGGATGTGGGGCAGGGCTTGGCATTTTTAATTCAAGCACCCAAATGCGCGGTTATGTATGATGCGGGAACCAGAAAAAGTGGCATAGATACTATGCTTGCGAATAGAAAAATTGAGAAGTTGTGTTCAGTGATATTAAGCCATTGGCACGATGACCACGCTGGGGGATTGCCTGTGCTTGCAAAAATGATCAGGGATAAAAAATTGAAAATCAACAGGTTGCTTGTTTCCCACGATTATCATTTGAAAAACAAATTGAGAGATTCAATTGTTGCGGAATTTGAGAGGCTGAATATCCCGATTTACGAAAGGCATAGGGGAGATACCATAGGGGATTTTGCGCCTTTTACGGCGAGGGTGTTATGGTCGCAGCAAAATGATTCCTCTGTTACTGCGAATAGTGCGAGTATGGTGGTGCATTTGAGCGGTGGCAAGAAAAGTTTTTTGTTTACGGGCGATTTGGAATCTAAACAGGAAACTGCATTGCTCGCTTTGGAACCTAATTTAAAAACATACGCTTTGCAGGTAGGGCATCACGGTTCTCGACATAGTTCCTCCGCACAATTTTTGGCTCAACTCAAGCCGCAGAAAGCATATATAAGCGCAGGGAAAGCAAACGGGTATAAGCATCCGCATAAAGAAACTGTTGAACGGCTCAATGCTATTATGCCGGATTCCAATATATTTAGGACTGATGTTCTTGGGAGCGTTAAGTTTGAGATGGGGATTTAGTTGGCGTTTGGGGGATAATCTCCCAATGCCCGCCTTTGTCCGGTCCAATGCGTTTAATTCTACCTTCTTTGCGGAGTTTGTCTAGGTTCCATTTTATTCCGTCTTCACTTATTCCAGCAATCTCCGCCAATTCCTTGCGAGTCGCTGACGAATTAGCCACCAAAGCATTTATAATTTTCTGGGTAGTTTTCTGGGTAGTTTTCTGGGTAGTTTTCTGGGTAGTTTTCTGGGTAGTTTTCTGGGTAGTTTTCTGAGCGTTTTCTGAGCGTTTTCTAGGCGTTTTCTGGGTAATTTTTTTGGAAGATAGCTGTAAATCGGCATTATTCAGTCTATTATTTTGC
>JAITFO010000049.1 GCA_031281265.1 Candidatus Fibrimonadaceae bacterium | reverse complement strand
TAGCAGCTCCACTATTTTCTCCATAAAATTACCTCGCTTTGAATCTATATATCCTTAGACGCTTGTCGAGGCAAAAAAACGCAAAAAAAAACAAAATCTTTACTTTTTTATAAATATAGAAAAAAACTCCCCCCTAAACACAAAAACCCCCGCCCTCTTGCGGGGGCGGGGGGAAAGACGGGAGCCTTTTAAATGAGGTTAGTTAGGGAAGTTCGCATCTTACGACATCGGTGCTCTTAGCATCGGCCATTGGAACCCAACCGCCAGTGCATATGCCTATTTTCTGGTCGGCGTCAAAGCAGTATTGACCTTTCCAAGAACCTTCGTTGAGCCTTAAACCATTGGCTTTGCTTGCATCGGTGTAGTCAAAAGTAGCTTCGTCCGGTATGCAGTAATTGCCAGCACCGCCCACTCTTGTGGTGAAGCCGTCTGTTCTTTTGGAAGCCTGGCAATACTCGTTATCCCAAGAAGTATATTCTCTACCATCATCACCTTCGTCCCTAGCTTGGTTTGGCCCAAAGTTGCCATCAGGATTGGAGCAACGAGATGTTGCAGTGGCGGTGCCACTCACTTTGAAGTTGGGTCTCTTGACTTTGCCAGCAGAGCCTGCTACTTCAGTGGTGGTTACGTTGGGATTAGTAGCTTCGGTTTCCATTTTGGCTTTGCTCTCAAACCCGCAATACTGGTTGTTGTTTGCCGCGTCTGCGTTGAGCCTTGGGAGCTGCGAGACGTTGGTGTTCTGGAACTTTTCTATATAAGCAGCATTTCCTCTATCAGAAGCCGCAGCAATGGCGGTATCTTGAGGGCAGTACTTTAACAGGATCTTTTTGTCGCGAAGAATCGGGTCTCCAGATGCGGCAATATTTGCTAGACTTATGCCAACTTTTGTGGTTAATCCAGTCTCTGGGTTGTATTGGCAGTACTCGTTTTTGAAATAACCTTTTGTAGTTAGTTCTGCTGCGGTAGTAGGATTCCCGATGGTAGCAGTTACCATAGCCTGAGTTATGTCAGTGGCAAGGTTTGGTGCAGTACCGTCTGTGCATCTTGTACGCCTGGTGAATTTGATGGTGGTGTGCAAGTCTGCCTTTGTTAAGAACCCGCAATATTGGGTTGCCTTGGCAACATCCTTGTCGATGTATTGGTTTGCGCCAGCTGCCTGGAACTTGGCTACGTAATTCACAGTGTTTGCGGCATCATCGGCACCAGCGGCAAACGTAGTATCTGCTGTGCAGTATTTTTTGAGGATATTTGCATCTCTTAATTTGCCAGTACCAGCTAAGGCTATGCCCACTCTCTTTATTTTGTTTTCATCAGCTGCATCCGGCTGGCAGAACTCGTTGTGCCAGAAAGATTGGTTAGCGGCGGTAATGGTACCGTAGTAGTCAGTTGTAGCGGGGGTGCCAGGAACCGTTCCTATGTATCTTGAGAGAGATGCGTCATTTGGCACACCGGAGTCATCTTTGCAGGCGGTGTTCGCGACTACGGTTGGCGCTCCCAATGGCTTGGCTGAGGTAGGATAGGCAGCTAAATTAGCGAACACGCAGGCCTGACCTTTAAAGGAGCCTTCGTTGATTCTCATAGCTGCTACCGAAACGGAGCTCGATATGGTGTCAGGTTTCAGAGTGCAGTAAACTGAGACATCGCCAACTTTTGGCATGGCTGTAGGAGCCGGACTGCTGGGGTTACCGGAGGCTGCTACCTGGCAGAACTGGTTGAGCCATTTTGGTGCTGCTCCTGCGGTCCAAGTTATAGTGCCACTAACTGTAAGAGCCGTATGTCTGAAATCGTATGCGGCACTGTCATTCGGTCCTATGTTTTTGCCGCCAGTTATGGAGCTTGCTGTTTCGCATTGCTTGCCAGCGTTACCCTTGATTACGCTTAGGTACAATATGCTGTCAGCTGCGGTGACCTTACCGCCCGTGCCAGCTGCCGGAGCCGTGGCACCAGTCGAATCCGTTGCGAAAGTCTTAATTGTCTTTATAAAATCGGCTCTTGTGTATCCGCAGTATTCGCCTTTCCAAGCGTCTCTAGCCAAAACATCTTTTGAAGTGTTTGCGTTGAGCTTGTTTGCAGCAGCGAGTGACGCAGGGATTACCTTGCCTAATTTTACGTTGGCACAGAATTTATCCGAGGCACTTGTTAGATAGTCTGATGCGCTGGTTATGGCGCAGTATGTTTTTCCGAAGGCTTCTTCATCAGGGCCATCACCGTTTCCGCAGGCGTTTTTTACCACGCTTTTAGTGGAGGAAGAAGAAGTGGCAAAGCCACAGTATTCACCCTGCCATGTGTCTTTGTTCAAAACTACATCAACGCCATTGCATGTATTATCACTACGTTTTGCCGCAGCCTTGGTTTCTTTCGGGACATAAACTCCGCCAACTAATTCAACACCATCTATGTCAGTATCGCCGGTTCTGCTAACTTGGCAGTATTCTTCTTCCCAAGCGTCTAATTCGTCATCGGAGTCGGTACCATCATTGCCTACTAGAACCCAAGGGTCATCATCGGTTGCGCCGGCAACTGCTTTATTCGGGCTGTCTTCGCCGCAAAGGTCTAAAACACTCAGCTTGCCAGCTACCCAGCTTGCCGAGTCTTTGAAGCCGCAGTATTTTTTGGTTGGATTGTAGATAAGCCCGTCAGATTCAGGACCGCAGAATGCAGTGCTTGTTGTGGTGCCATCTGCTTTGCAAACATATTCAGAAGGGTCAAATAGTTCATCATTGCAGAGGCTAACTTTGGTTGGGCCGCAATCGATGATGGATTCCGGGCCATTGGTAATTATTCTGCAACCGCCTAGAGTTCCTTGTACATCGCCGCCGCAGGTAACTGTATAGTTGCTGCCGGATTGAGTAAGTGAGCATGATTGGCCTTTTTGGCCAGTTGGGCCACGATCGCCGGGTTCGCCGGGTTCGCCATTGTACAAGCCTACTTCTACGCCAGAGCAAGTTACTGTGTATGGAACGCCTGTACCGCTTAAGATACAGCTTGCGCCAGCAGGGCCGTCCGGGCCGTCTTCGCCGCAGGAAATTGTGAATATCGCAGCAGCCATAGCCATGCAGATGCCTGCCGTTAACAGAGAAACTCTGTTTAATTTAGTTTGAAGAACTCTGTTTAACCTCATTTTAACTCCCTTCTTCTCATGCCTACTCTTTAAGCGATTTTCAGCCATCTCGCTGCCCAAAAAAAACCATCTTTTTCTTTCGACATAGTAAATATAGAAAAATCCCCGAAATTTGTCAAGGGGTACAACCAGATAATTGAGAGTTGAGAGTTGAGAATACATAGCAAATATATATGTTTAGTATGTTTTTACCCAGCGGGTTTTGTGCTCAACGGCGTCTCCGCGCTGCTCCATGAGGCCTATGCCGAGTTTTTTGGCTTCTTGGACAACTCTGTCTTTGAGAACCAAGGAGCCTATGCCTAAATAAAGTTTGTATCTTGCGTATTCAGGGAATAAAAACCGGAAATTTGGGACTTTCTTCTCTACCATCACTTTAACATCTTCTAATCTAGCTTTGTACTTAACCTCTATCAAGGCGATGGCATCGCCATTGTGCATAACAATGTCGAATTGTGCCTTTCTTTCTGTTTTATCCGGCATTATCTTTGTGCGAGCAAATTTGTCGCTTATATCTTCAAAATGGATGCCCGCGAAGGTCATCGTCTTTTTCAGCGAATTGTAAAAGAACTCCTCCGCAAAATCCCCGTTGCTGCTACCCATGCCACCAAGCTGTCTAGACACTTCCTTTATCTGCCGATCCGTCTCGGCAATCATCGCCCAGACATCGGCTGCTGTCAATTCTTTGTTCATAGAAATAAATATAATAATTTATTTCCTGAAAAACGTCAACAGTTGTTTGCAAAATTCGTCCCACCCCTGCCGGACACCCCTAACCCCTCTAAAGAGGGGAAAAAGAAAAACCCCCTACCCGCGGGAGCAGATAGGGGGGAATCGGGGAGATTACTTTAAATTATGGGTAGTCGCACGCAGGGGTGTCTGTGCTGAGCGTGGAGGAGCTTACCGGTTTTAAGCCGCCTAAGCATAGGCCTTTCACGTTGTCGTCAAAGCAGAACTCGCCTTTCCAAATGCCTTCGTTGAGCCTAGCAGTGGCAGGGGCGTCTGCAAAATCAGAGCCACCAGCCTCGGTGCAGTAAATGTCTTTGGCACCGTTAGCACCGCTGACCTTTGTGGTGGTGTTTCTGTTCATGTCCACTTCCTTAACCTGGCAGTAATCGTTGGTCCAAGCGGTGTAGCTGGATGTTGCCAAGTTTGGAGCCTGACCGTCGTCGCAGAAGCCCGAAAGCCTGGTGAAAGTCTTGGTTTCGGCGTCAAAGTGAGCTTTGGTTGCAAAGCCGCAATACTGGTTCTGCCAAGTGCCATCGTTGATTCTAGCGGTAGCGGGGGCAGTCGTGTAATCAGCATCGGTGGTGTCTGCAAGGCAGAAAACGGTCAGGATGGAAGGTGTGTTTGCGCCAACAACCTGGGTTTTGCCGGTTCTGTCTGCTTGGCAGTACTCGTTGATCCAAGAGGTATAGCTCGTTGTTGCCTGATTTGGGCCTATTTCCGAGGTTGAGCCGTCATTGCAGGTGCCTTTGAGCACGGTCGCGACTTTTGGGTCGGCTTCAAAAGCTGCTTTGTCGGCATAGCCGCAATACTGGTCTTGCCAGGTGTCTTTGTTAAGGCTTGCGGAAAATTCTTTGGTAGCTGGCACGGCAGAAACTCCGCAGAATGTGCTGCTCACGCTTGTGGCACCGTTTCTGCTTGCGCGGCAGTATTCATTTCCCCAAGAAGATGCATTGGGCCTGGTGCCGTCTGAGCAAATGCCTTTTTGTACGGTGACATTAAGGCTGTCTGCATCTTCTTTGCTGGAATATCCGCAATATTCGTCTTCCCAGGTGTCTTTGTTGAACCTAGATAAATCACCAGCTGTTTTAAAAGCCTCGCCGGCATTCTTTATGCAATAAGCGCTGGCACCGCCAACTTTTTTTGTTGAAGGGTCGGTTTTGCTGGTGGCCTGGCAATAGCCGTTCTGCCAAGTAGAGCCATCATTGGGGCCGGCTTCATCATCGCAAACGCCAGTTTCCACAGATTTTATCTTGTCAATGGTGTTGGCTTCGTTTGAATATCCGCAATATTCGCTCTTCCAGTCGGTTATGCTCAGTTTTGTGAACTTATTAACTCTGTTGATAGGGGTAGCCACAGAAGAAGCTGAGGGGCCTACATCGCAGTAGTCTTCAGTCATCTGGGTGAACTTGTCGGTTTTCTTTGCCATCTGGCAGTATCCAGCAGCATAAGCTACCGAGTCTGGAGCATCGCCGTTTCCGCAGGCGGTAGCTACCAATTTTCTGTTCATGTCGGCTTGCTTTTCAAAGCCGCAATATTCGCCTTTCCATTCACCGTTGTTCGGGTAAATGTTGGTACCATCGCAATTTACCGGATCAGAAATTTCCTTTGTGTATGACCTTGTGCCTTCTTCCACATCAACTTCGTCAATTTCCCAGCGGCAGTATTGATCGACCCAAGCGCCATTTCTAGAAGGATCTGTAGTGTCCCAGCCCCATTTGTTGGAACCATCTTCGCCGATTTCCGCAGCTACGTTTATTGCGTTGTCTATGTCGTTATTGCAAGGAACAATCACGGTTGCGTTTTTGCTATCGTAGGCAGACTTGGTCGCGTAGCCGCAGTAGTGAGTGTTTGGGTTGAATTTGACTTTGCCCGTGCCACATTCGTCGACAAGTTGAGCTAACGAGCCACTATTGCAGAATTGTTCGGAAGGGTTGTATGCTTCTCCATCGCACAAGCCAAACGAAGTGGCTCCGCAGGAGATTATGAAGTCGTCAGAGTCAAGCTCTGTGTAGCTACAGCCGTTCAGGGTGCCCGCCTCGGAGCCACCGCATATAATTGGATAGGAGCCGTCTGCTGCCTGATCTCCTAGCAAGCATGCGTCGCCTACTGAACCTTGCGCGCCGGGGCCACCAGCTGCGCCTTGGGTACCACCAGCTAAGGTGCCTTGTCTTGCGCCACCGCAAATAACATCATAGCTACCATCGGAGGCAAGCTGAACATAGCAAGCCGAGCCGGGTGCGCCGGCAGGACCGTCTTCGCCGGAACAGGAAATTGTGAATATCGTAGCAGCCATAGCTACGCTTATAGCCGCTGTTATTTGAAGAACTCTGTTTAACCTCATTTGTAACTCCCTTCTTCTCAAGCCTACTCTTTAAGCGATTTTCAGCCATCTCGCTGCCTAAAAAAAACCTTCCATTTCTTTCGACATAGTAAATATAGAAAAAACCGCGAAATTTGTCAAGGGGTACAACCAAAATTCACAGAATTCACAGGATTTACGGAATTTAATTGAGAATTGAGAATTGAGAATATATATATATATGAAAAACCCCCTACCCGCGGGAGCAGATAGGGGGATCGGGAGATTAGGAAGTTTATTTTAAAGCGTTATGGGATTTCGCATGTGCCTGCGGTTCCAGTTCCAAATTTGTTGGTGCTGGTGTATCCAACAGGTTGCCAGCCAGCCAAGCACTTGCCTTTTTCGACTTTGCTATTGCCAGTGAAGCAATACTCGCCTTTCCAAGAGCCTTCGTTGAGCCTATTGGTAGCGGGGGCGTTTCTAAAGGTGTCGTTATCCGGGCCACAGTAGATGTCGTTGCTGTTTTTGACCCAGTTGGCGCCGTCGAGCTTTCCAGTGGCTACCCTTACTGTTGAGGGGTCGTCGGAACTTGTAGCTTGGCAGTACTCGTTGAGCCATTTAGGTTGGTTAGTTACGGCTGCCCTAACTGCGTTAGGTCCACTATTATCGCCGCACATCTTTCCTTTGATAACAGTGAATTTGCCTTTGGCACTGTTGGCAGCGGTATCCGCTGCGGAGTTGTATCCGCAGTATTCGCCCTTCCAAGAGCCTTCGTTTATGAAGTTGGAGGTGGCGGAATATCTCTTAGAGATCTTGGCGGAGGTGGTTATTGGAATGTAAGCATCTGTTAGAGGGTAAAGTTTGCTCCAATCACCATCAGCGTCAGCACTGCTGGTATCTGATGGGCATATTATCCCAAGAGCAGCTAGAACTTTGCCGGTGCCTGATGAGTCGCCGGGGCTAACTAGCTTTGTTGTGCCATCACTTTGACCCTGGCAGAACTGGTTTCCCCAGCTTATCAAGGTGTCGTTGCCTGGCACTCTTGTTGCGTAAACGCTATTGGGTGCGCGTTTGAAGTAATCTTCTTGGCCAGTAGTCGCGGTGGAGCCATCCGCTCCTTTATCGCAGAACTTTTTGGCTTGAACGCTTTTAACTGGAGCCCATGTGTAAACTCTAGCGCTTGCTGGGCCGGATGTTAGTACTTTGTAAGCATCGGTTCTAGAGGCGTAGGCACAGTATTGGTCTTGCCATTTGTCTTTGTTGATGGTACCGGAATTAGGACTTGCATCAGCTATATCGGCAACACCGCAGTAAATGCTGTCGGCGTTAACGGCGAAAGCTACTTTAGTCGTGTGGCCAGTCAGTGAGTCTTTTGGTTGAACTTGGCAGTACCCAGCTTCCCAAGAGTCTTTGTTGGGAGCTTCGCCATCATCGCAGATGCCTACCAAGCGGCTTCTTGTCTTTATCTCATCGCCATCAGCAGCAGCACTTGCAAAGCCGCAATACTGCCTCAGCCAAGTCCCTTCGTTGAGCCTTGCGCTGCTTTGGGCGGTTTTGTAAGCTTCGTCGTCATCGCTATTGATGCAGTAAGCAGTGGAGCCACCTACTCTTTTTGTGGTTTTGGCGTCCACCAGCTTGTTATTGACAGTTGTGGAGGTGCCTTGGCAATAGTCATTGTTCCAGCCAGTATTTATGTTGTTTGGGCCTAAGTTTTCATCATCTGAGGTGTCGCAGTTGCCTGTGCGTATGGATGCTATTTCAAGGGAATCGTCCAATGCGCTTGCGTAGCCGCAATATTCGTCTTTCCAATCGTCCGTTACATTGAGACGGGTGTATTTGTCAGCTTTGTTGATGGGGGTTTTCTCTTTTCCTTCGCCTGTAAAGCAGAAGTCCCCGTCTTCAAGACCTACGGTGGTGGTCAATTTGTCGGTTTTCAGCTTCATCTGGCAGTATTTTCTGCCCCAGCCATCGTCATCAGGGAAGCCGCCATCGCCGCAAGCGTTGGACACCACTGTTCTGTTGACAGCCGTAGCGGAAGCAAATCCGCAGTATTCACCTTTCCATACAGTTTGGTTGGTTTTCACCAAAACACCGCCGCAAGTATCAGGCTCTGCCACTGCGTACGTCTGTACTACAACACCTGTTCCTACATCAGTGTCTTCCGTTCTAGTGACCTGGCAGTATTCGTCTTTCCATTCGTCTCCCTCTGCGAGGGTCCAGCCAGTTTCGTTGTCCCCGTCTGCCTCATTGGGTGCGCCATCTGTGCCGCAAAATTTCAGAACGGTTGGTTTGCCTGCTTCAAAATCTTCTTTGCTTAAAAATCCGCAGTATTGGCCACGGCTTTCAGCGAAAACAGCTGCACCGCATGAGTCCAAACCGGAGGTGCCTACCGTGCCGCTTGAGCAAATACTTTTGGAAGGGTCGAATAGCTCAATGACGCCGCTACCGACATCGCAAAGACCTATACCGGAGCTACCGAGACAGGTAATCAAGGTTTCATCATCGCCATGTTGTTCGGTGTGGCAGCCTTCCAAAAGACCTCTTGTCACGCCAGCGCAGCTCACCTGATAGGCATCAGAGCCTACAGCTAGAAGTACGCAGTCACCGCCGGGGATGCCTTGAGAGCCTGTTTGGCCTTTATCGCCGTTGGGGGTATATAGCTGACCAACTTTTGCGCCACCGCAAGAAACATCATATTTGCCGTCGGCATTAGCCGTTGCTATGCAAGCCGCGCCTGGGTTGCCTTCCGCGCCGTCGGAGCAGGATATTGTGAAAACCATAGCGATCATGGCCATACTTATGACCGCCGCTAATAGAAGAACTCTGTTTAACCTCATTTGTAACTCCCTTCTTCTCAAGCCTACTCTTTAAGCGATTTTCAGCCAACTCGCTGCCTAAAAAAAACCTTCCTTTTCTTTCGACATAGTAAATATAGAAAAAACCGCGAAATTTGTCAAGGGGGGTGGGGAAAAAAGTGCTAAAATAAAGGAACATATAATATGTCCCACCCCTGAAGAGGGCAACCACGTAGGGTTGCCCCTACAAGAGAACCCCGATTCACCCGATTGATTATATATACGTATATATATACGTGGGGGCGGGGCGTATGCAATACGCCCCAACATATACGTACGTGGGGCGGGGATAGGGGCAGCGGGCAGCCACGTAGGGCTGCCCTTACAATTTTATATATTTATATTATGAATAAGCTTTTAACAGCAACCAAGGTCGCAAGCCGCAGAGAGTGGTTAGATGATGAAATAGAGCATTTGGAAATAGAACGTGATCTGCTTCGCTCAAAAGAAGATATTGCTGCTGGAAGGCTGGTGCCTAATGAGGCAGTTATGAAAATGCTGGAAGCAAAATGCAGGTAAATTGGTCGCCTTGTGCAATTGAAGCTCTTTTAGAAACCGCTGATTATATAAAACAATTCTCTATTGGCAGAGCTAAAAAATTTTATATTACAATTAAAGAAAAAGTTAAATTATTGGAAAAACAACCTTTTATTGGCAAGAAGTACGAGAGGTATCCTGAATATCGTGAACTTTTAGTTCATAAAAACTATAAGATATACTATCATATAGAAAATAGCGGGAAAAAGCAAGAAATGATAGTGATAGACACATTCAGACATTGCAAAAGAGACTACTGGACTCCATAATAGGCAGGTTGCCACGTGGGGGTTCTAGTAGGGGCGCGATAAATCTAGTAGGGGCAGCCACGTAGGGCTGCCCCTACTAGAACGCTTCGTTTACTTTGATGGCTATTCCTATTTCTTTTCTGTTTATTAAACTTAAATCGCCGCGGATGTGGGTTTTGCTGTCTTCGTTTACCAAAAATCTGCCGCCTATGCCCATTGAATTGTGCCATTTGTTGCCGTTAAGTTCGCGGAGGCCGTCACCTACTTTGGCGGCTTCGTAAAATAAGGTTCCTTTGATGCGCCAAAAAAGATGGCTGCGCAATTCAGATTGCAAAACCCAAGAAGTTCTATCCGCCAAAAGCCCTTTGTCCACACCTCTCAACTGCCCTATGCCATCGGGCTTTGCTAAACGGTCAAAGGGAACTTTACGGTCAAAATCTTCCAAATAAGAGCCAAGCGCAAGCACACCTTCCGGCAACATCGGCAAAGGAATATACATCCTTGTATCTAAATTTTTCCAAACAAAAAAGTTTGCTTTGCTCTGCCAATTATTGTCTTTTGAATTAAAAAATATATGCCTGAACTGCACAAAAGCACCCTTGCGAGGCCAATCATTCTTTTCGTTGCTGCTGTATGTTAAATTGTAACCCGTGCCAAGCCTAACGGAGTTTCTCACATCCGTGTTGTGAAATTCCAAAAAATTATTGCTGTATTTAAAAGATATGTATTCCATATCTGCTTCCGGCCCGTAGGTGAATTTGCCCTGCCAAGATTCTGGCAAAAATAAATCCGTTCTAAGAGATATTGGGGCACGGACGCCCTTTGCGGTATAAACACCAAATCTGTTTTGATTCAAGTTGTTGCCCACCCCAAAATATTGCGTAGGCCAGCTTTGCAAAGATAAATACGCTAATAGATTCCAATGCTTGTTGGGTTCCAAAATCAGCCTATTTTCAATGGTAGATTGGTTTTTAAACGATGACATCGCCGCAATCATATAGTTGCTGCCTGCGCTTGAGCCATCTTCTGCCGGAGGTTCTATAAAGAGCAACATGCCCGCGCCTAGAATAATTCCTGTTTCTTCTGAATAGCCACCGATTGGCAAGGCCAAAAAACTTTTAAATTCAAATAAATCGCCACCTTCCGCCGCTTGAGCAAAAAGCGAAGCGACAGACAGGATAAGAATAATGACTCTTTGCATGAAGTTTAAAGGAATATAGAAAAAACGTCTGAACCCCGATTCCCCCGATTCGCCCGATTTACCCGATTTACCCGAATATATGATAATGTCCATATACAAAACCATTACCAAATGTCGGTTATACTTATTTTACCCGATTTATAGGATATATTTTTCTATTTTCCTTTTGTATGCACTATATAATGGCACTTTTGTTTTTGGCAGTTTCTGTGTTTGCTGCGAGGGATAATGTTATTGACCCAATTGCGCAGCAGCGCGTTCTCGATTCCATAAAACAAGAAGTTGAGGCTCTTAAAAGAATTAGGCTGGAAAAAGCAAACCAGTTGGAAAAAGCGGAAGCGGTTCGCTGGCAGGGCCGCTATGCCCAAAACCAAGCTAGCTCCGAATATCAAAACGAAACACGTTTTTTGGAAGGACGCTATACCAAAATCTCCGATGATATATCCCGCACAGCAACAGAGCTAGGTTCGCTACGCAATTTGGCAATTGAGCAAAAGGAGAGAAATGCCGCTGCACAAAACGGTTTGGATAATTTTTATTTATTGATAAAACAATCCATCGCTAAAAGAACAGAGGAAATTCCGCAGGATTTTCCAGCAAAGATGGAGGAGCGTTTATTGAATTTTGCAAATAACCCACCTACCATCGAGACTTATTTTAACGATTTGTTAGGGCGGCTTGAATTGACACAAACACAGGAGTTCACCGCAAAAGATTCTTATAGGCTGAGGCTTGGAACGGTATTCTATGCAAGCTCTACGGAAAATGATATGCAAGCAGTTTTGCGAACAGGCACCCTGCAAGGAAAGCTGTTTGAGTGGCGCTCGGCATTTTCAAAGGAATTAGAAGCTGATTTTAGGCGGGCAGTTTTCAATGCGCAGCAAGGGGCGGATTCCGCTTGGGTTCCCATAGATGTTCTGCAAACAAAATCCGTTATGGGCAACCTCAGCAGCACTGAGCAAAGCTATCTGCAAAAATTTTTATCTTGGTTCAAGGCGGGCGGGCTTGTTATGTACCCTTTGGCACTTGTTGCGTTTGCCTCTCTGTTCTTGGCTTTTGAGCGCGCTTTTGTGCTGTGGAAGCGTGGGCATATATCAAAGA
Organism: Candidatus Fibrimonadaceae bacterium; assembly: GCA_031281265.1. Taxonomy (GTDB): domain Bacteria; phylum Fibrobacterota; class Fibrobacteria; order Fibrobacterales; family Fibrobacteraceae; genus Fibrimonas. The sequence goes on along the minus strand of JAITFO010000049.1, from coordinate 15,599 downwards.
CATTTGTAAATAAATTGCAACCCCTTGTGAAGAGCAATAGAATTTCTGAAGCAAAAATTTTATGCCAAAACCAGAATACTTGCTTAGGCAAAATTTTGGGAACCATTGTAGAAAACTGCGAACATGGAAAAGAGCAGACGCAAAAAATATTGCAAGAGATTTTGCTGGCGGAGCAGTCTAAGCTGGAAAAGCGGATGAGCTTTTTGGCTGCGCTAGGAACCATCGCTCCCCTGCTTGGGCTTTTGGGAACGGTCACGGGAATGATTTTGCTGTTTCAGGTTATAACCCAAGCCGGGACAAACGATGCGAGGATTTTGGCTGGCGGTATTTCCGAGGCTCTTATAACAACCGAGACAGGCCTTATAATTGCAATCCCCATTATGCTGCTTCACGGCAAATTGAGCGAGACACTTGATTACATAACAACGGAGATAAGAATTCAGAGCTTGGTGCTTTTGAATATCTTATGGAAGGAAGGGTAACTCACTGGGACTTATCTCGTAATGAGTTCTGCAAAAATCGCACACAACATCTAATGCTTCATTCTTTTGCTTTATGTCTTTAATTTCGCATGGGTGCAAAGACGAGAGGCTTGCGATAACTCGTTCACGGCTGCACGGGCAATAGGCTTTTGGGGCTATCTCTTTTACAATCTCCACCTCGTAAGGGCCGCGTAGCTCGTCCAGCAAATTCAGGATATTATATTCTTTGCCATCGTAATAAGTTTTTAAGCCGGGTAAACGGCGAATAACGCCTCTCATCACTTCAAGGTCTTCTTCTTTTATATCTGGATATGCTTCTATCAAAAAACCTATTGCAAAATCCAGTTTGGAGGGATTTTCTTCCGAGGCTTTTGCCAAAATTCCGGCTGCGCTTTTTGTTTGCTCGGATTGGCGCAGGTAAGCGGTTAGATTAACCCCCATCTGTATAGAAGGTGCTTCCACTATGCTTTCCTTTACCCTTTGCGAATTTTCGTTGAGTTGAATGACGGTTAGCTTTTGCGGATTTACAAACGGTTTATCTGTAGCCATTTTTTGCAAATCGTCTTGGGGAACCATAGCTCGCAAAAGTCCTTGCGGGGTGGAATCCGCTTGCGCGCGGCTGAAATCTCCAGTAAGATCCATTCGCAGACTTACGGTGCCGGGGAACTTCAATCCGCTTGAGAGCAAGAGGGAGGCCACTGCTGTGTCTGCCATGAATTCTAGCGCGAACCCTTTTGCTTCGTGCCTTGTGCCTATTTCGTTCATGGCATCTTTTATAGAAACAAGCACAAATCTAAGGGCGGCTTGTTTTCCTGTTGCTCTTATTATTATATCTGGCATAGAATAAAGGTAGAAATTTTTTGTATCTTCCCCGCATGGATAGTTTGCTGACCTATTTAAACCAGTTTGTGAAAATCGAAGAGGGAGTTTATTTTTTGGGAAATTCCCTGTGGAACTGGCTTTTGGCAATAGCAACAGCCACGGTAGTTTACTTTATAATAAAGCCCATTTTTGGTTTAATAGTCAAAAAAATAGATAAGGTGATTAACCATAAACTCAACAAGCCCGGTGATATTGCGGTGGGTGCGCTCAAGCACAGCAAAGCTTGGTTTTTTATAGCCATTGCCTTTTTCTTTGGAGCAAAATTTTTAAAACTTGGTGAATATGATTTTCTCCCATTTAGACTTTTGATGTTCTCAATATTCATTCAATCTGGAATTTGGTTAAACGTGGTATTTAGCAAGGGTCTAAGAAACTGGAGCCAAAAACATGAGAACCCATCTCAGCATACCGCAATTGTGATTGTTCTATGGTTTGGCAGGTTTTTAATATGGGCTACGGTTTTACTTTTGATTTTAGATCATTTGGGAATAGAAGCTGTTTCGCTTTTGGCGGGGCTTGGTGTTGGCGGTATAGCCATTGCCTTAGCTATGCAAAAAATTCTTGGTGATTTGTTCGCTTCTATTTCCATAATGCTGGAGAAGCCCTTTGAAATAGGGGACTTTGTGATGGTGGGAGAAATAAGAGGCACAGTGGAATCCATAGGCATAAAAACAACGCGCATACGCTCCGTAAATGGTGAGCAGATTATAATCTCCAACAGCGACCTTTTGGAAAGCCGAGTGAACAACTTTAAGCGCATGACGGAGAGGCGCATAGTTTTTAGCTTAAATGTGAGCAACCTTACCACAAAAGAAAACATACACGCCATTACAGGAATTGTGAAAAATATAATAGATAGCCAAGAAAACACTCGCTTTGACCGCGGGCATTTAAAAGGCTTTAGCCCTGGTTCCATAGATTATGAATTTGTTTATTGGGTAAAAAGCCCAGAGTTCATAGTATATATGGATGTTCAGCAGAAAATAAACTTGGCAATTATAGACGAATTCGCAGAGAGAAAAATAATCATGGCTTACCCAGCGCAAAAAGTGATGTTGGAAAAATAAAAATGGATTTGCTCGTTGACTGTTCCCGCAAGGGCGTTAATTTGGGGCTTTATGCAAACGATGCCTATTTTGAATTAGCGGAGCCGGAGGCAAAAGGCAGTGAATTAAAATCCCTGCTGGATAAATTGCTCACAGAAAATAAGTTTGAGCTTTCGCAGATAGAGCGGGTTTTGGTGACGCTTGGCCCCGGCAGTTTTACGGGTATTAGAGCGGGTATTGCTTTTTGCGAGGGTTTGTGTTTTAGCGGCAAAAGAACTTTGCACGGGATTTCCACTCTAAAAGCGTTGGCTATGTTGCACGGCAAGGAGATAATTCTGCACGCAAGGGCAGATTTTTATTATGTTGGAGATGCGGAGAGCGAAACTATAAAGCAATTCGCAAACAAACCGGAAACGCATGAATATCTGCCTTTAACGCCGTTTGCAAAACTTATAGACCATATTGCGCCATCTCGTGTTCAAAAGGCGAATTATTTAATTAACCCTTTTACTTAATTTTCTACATTCCTTGCATGTCTTATTCTTGGTGGAATACAATCCCGCAGCGCATGGATCCTACGGCGTTTACTGTTTTTGATTTTCCTGTACGGTGGTATGGGTTGATGTATTTGATAGCCTTCTTTTTTGGCTATCATCTGATTTGGCATTTCACAACCAAATATAAAATTCAACCGATGAAAAGGGAACAATTGGAAAGCGTGATGACATGGCTTATAGCCGGCGTTCTGCTCGGGGCACGGTTTGGCTATGTGTTTTTTTACAATTTTGGCTATTATATAAATAACCTTTCGGAAATTATCATGCCGTTTTCATTCGAGGGCGGGTTTCATTTCACCGGTATTTCTGGGATGAGCTATCACGGCGGGCTTATAGGTGCTTTTTTGGCAGCATCTTATGCTATAAAAAAACAGAAATTAGATTATTGGAAAAGCGTAAATACCATTTTTCTCGTTGTGCCTTTGGTCTATACCTTTGGGAGGCTTGGGAATTTTATAAACGGCGAACTTTACGGAAGGGTTACGGACTCGGCTATTGGAATGTTGTTCGGGCGCCAAAATGTTTTAAGGCATCCCAGCCAGCTCTATGAAATGTGCTTTGAAGGATTTATCCTGTTTGGGATTCTCTACGCTCTGTGGCGGTTGTTCCCAAAACTAAAAAACCATGTTATGGCTCTTTATCTGATAGGTTACGGAACGGCTAGATTTTTTATAGAATTTTTTAGACAGCCAGATGCTCACCTATGCCAACCGCACATGGAGTTATGCGTAAATGCTTTGGGCATGAGCCGCGGGCAAATGCTATGCCTCGCCATGATTTTAAGCGGAGGAGCGTTGTGGGCGGTAAGGGCTCACACCTTGTCTAAGGCGTCGTCTGGCCCAAATAAAAACAAGATGTCGCCTTCGCAAAATTCGTATTGAGCTTTTGGAACCGCATTTAGTTTTTGGCTTTTTATATCCTTAATGGCTATTACCTGAACTCCGTATTTGTTTATCAAATTCGCTTCCATCAAAGTTTTGCCAATTAGATTTTTTGGGCATTTCCATTCCATAACGGAATAGCCATCCATCAAAGGCATAAAATCCAAAATGTTAGGTTTACCCAATTTATCCAATTTGTTCGCAAGTTCGGTTGCCATGTCCCGTTCGGGCTGGAATATGTTATCTATGCTCAAACCCATTTTTTCCAGTATGGCGGAATGGGCATTGTCCGTTGCTTTTGCAATTATGTTAGAAACTCCGGTTTCTTTTAAGTTGAGAACTGTTATCAGAGAATTTTCAATAGAGCCTATGCAAACAATTACAAAGTCTGCATTCTTAAGCGGAAGATTTTGCAACATCTTTTTTTTTGAAAAATCCGCTACAACCGCTTGCGCTGCAAATGAAGTTATGTCTTGCACAATTTCCGGATCTTTGTCTATAGCAAGAACAGAGTGCCCCAAATCGGAAAGTTGCTTTACCAAAATGGAGCCGGTGTTTCCCAGCCCAATTACAACAAATTGTTTAGACATATTTTTAAACTACTCTCTGTAATACAGATCCAAATTGTTCACAATTTTTGCACCGGATTCCAGATTGCGCATATAATCGTTAAATGCGCTAAAAGCACCGTATTGCCAAGCCATAGAAAGTTCATCCCTTATCAACATTTTGAGTGTTTCTTCGTCTGGAATGCTCTTTTTGAGAATTTTTATCAAAACCGCATTTTGAGCACTGGTGTAAGGCCCGCTCCACTCCCCTTCTTTTGCACTGGAAAGCGCTCCGTAAAGTTCTGGATTTGCGTAGCCTATACCGGGCAAATACCCTTCATAAGAAGCCGAAACGGAATCTATGATAACTTTTTCAACGCTGTGTTTTGAAACGGAATCCAAAACATCAACCGCGGCAATTTTATTGAGATGCGATTTTAAATGATTTGCTATAGCATTTACTTTAGCTTTTGCCTTTAGAGTTTCCTCTATTTTTGGCTGGGCAAAATTCAGGTTCCTTGAACCAGCTGGCAAATTGTCAACCTTTTCGAATATGGCAATCCAGTTTGAATTTTGAAGAACTTCGGAGGTTTTGGAATTATCCTTTGGACGGAGCGGATTAAAAAACGCAAAAGAAGAAAGCCCAGATATATGCCCAAGTTCCAAAACTTCGCCGCCCCTTTTAAACCAATTGGATGTTTTTGACTCAAGACCATTGGCTTTTGCCGCTGCTTCAAAATCTTTGTTTGCGTCAACTTCGGTTTTTATGTTAGTTAAAATAGCTTCCAAACTGTCTATGGTTTCTGATGTTGCGACAATTGAGAAGAGTATGTGCCTTGCCTTAACCTGTTCCTCTCCGTTTTCTATTCTTTTGCCAAGGCTCTGGATTATGTGATAACCGAACTGCGTACGAATTGGTTCGCTTATCTCGCCGGAATCCAGCGCAAACGCGGTGCTATCAAATTCCTTAACCCATCTCCCATGCGGAGTGTAATCGCCTAGTTCGCCACCTTGCGCTGCGGAACCGGGGTCATCTGAATTGCTGCGAGCTACATCCGAAAAATCCGCACCCTCTTTTATTTGAGCAAGCAGCATTTTTGCGTACTCATGCGTACTTTCTATATCCCTTGCGCTTGGCACAATAGGTATTGCGGCATAACGAACCTTTGCCAAATCTTCCGCTATATAAAAGCTATCCGGCTCGGCATTGAAAAGAGAATCCACTGAACTCTGCAAAACGGAAATGTCTTCAAAAGCACCGACATCGCCTTGCGCATTCAAAAGTTCATATTTTGTTTCGTTGCGCAATACCTTGTATTTTGCTTCCAGAGTTGACGGATGAATTCCCGCGCCGAGAAGAACACGAAGCTGCTTATCTGGAATTCTTATGGTTTTTAAAACATTCTCGTACTCACGCATAAAGGGAAGGTTATAAGTAGCTGGATTGGCAAGCCATTCTTCGTACTTTGCAAAATCAAAAACCCCGTCTGTTTGGAATATAGGTTCTTGATCCATGCCTTGCGGAGGGTTTGTGCGCAAATCCCTGTTCATCTCATAAACGGATGCTGTTATTTTTAACTCATCGAGAAGTTTTTCCTTCAATTGCTGTTGAACAAAAGAGCGGAACAAATCATCACGCATTTTAGCAACCTGCTCGTTGGAAAGCCCGGGTTGTTGGCTCTGAATCTGCCGCATACGGATATCAAATAAATCGTAAGAAAGTTTTTCTCCGTCCACTGTTCCAACTGGAGGCCTTTTATCTATTTGCAAAGCAGACATATCCATAAATAGCAAGCCTGCGGCAATTCCCGCTATTGATATGTAAATAACCCATTTGGCGTTTTCGCTTATCCAAGTCAACATTTTTTATTTCTCCACTAAGGTTGCAAGCAACTTTGAAGCGTCTGCTGCTTTTTGTGAATCTCCATAAATTGCCAATAGTTTTTCAGCGGTTTGTTTTGCTTTTTCTTTATCACCAGTTTCTAGGTAGCAAAGGGTTAATTTCCACAGAGCGTCTGGAACGGTTGAAATTTTATCCGTAGGTTCGGTTTTGGCATATCTCTTTGACAAGTTGCCTGTGCGTTTACCATATTTGTTCACAAATTCGTTTAAACGGGAAATTGCCTCGGGATAGTTTTGCCTTTCCATAGCTACTACAGCAAGCCCGTGTTCCGCAGCAGAGGAGATTAACTCAACCTTGGGAGCGTTGGCAATAACCAGCTTATACATAATTTCCGCACTATCCAAGTTTTCAGTTTGCAGATGAAGGTTGCCAGCTAAGAGAGCTGCTTTTGCCAAAGGCAGGCCATTGAGCGTTCCGCTTTGAATTGCGCTTTCAAAAGCCATGAGAGCTGAGTCCCCTTTGCCTATATACATGTATTCCAAACCTCTGCCAAGCTCCTCTGCCATTGCAGCTTCTTTTTCTGCGTTGGCACCCAGCTGCCGGATTAAAGCGAAAACCGCCGTAACCACAATAAATAGGATTATTATAACTTTTGTCCCATGTCTGGGAAAAAAATCTTCTTTTATGTATTCAAACAGGGATTCCGTCTTATTTAGCGCAGTATTGCTGTTTGAATTTGGTGTTTTTTCGCTCATAGCTCTCTCTGAATTATTTTTTTCACGGGTAGTTAATATAGAAAAATTCTAAATTATCATTTAGAATGAAATCTCTATTTTTAATTCTCTTAACACTGTGCATTTCAGTTGCCGTGGCTCAAAATTCCGACAACGATAACGAGCTTGAACTCCTGCCTCCGGATGCGTTCAAAAATGAAGTTTTGCGCAGGGAGCTTGCCTTGCAGGGAATAGAAAACACAAAGGATTCCTTTTCAAAAGAGCTTTTGAGGGCTTCGGTGCTCTTTTATGATAAAAAATGGGATAGCGCTTTTGCTGCATATACGCCGCTGCTGGAAAAAGCCCCTAGCCTTTTGTATGGCCCTATTGTGATAAGGCTTGCAAGATGCGAGCTGGAAAGGGGCAACATCCAAGAGAGCAGAAAAATTTTGCTCAGTATAAAGAGCATAAAGAGCAATAAAAATTTGTGGGACATGGTGGACAGGGTTTTAGTAGATGGCATTATGCGCGATACAGCAATTTCTCACAGCGCAAAAAAAGATTCCTTGCAACAACGGTTAAATTCCAAATCAAATTCAACGCATGAGCGATTTTTAAAATTAAAACTGGCCTCGTTAGAAGAAAAAGAAAAAAATACAGCGGCGGCGACGACCCTTTATCTCTCCCTTTTGAGATACTCCGACCAACACGCAGACTCCGCATTTGGGGCTTTGCTCAGGCTGGCACCGGAGAGCGAAGACTACAATTTTGTAACAACTCTATGCAAAAGAAGATATCACGAAAGATGCGCAGATAAAATAACTTCCATCCTGGCAAAAAAAACAAAACCGGATTCCGCAAAAAGAATAGCTTTTATGGAAATGCGAGCAGAGGCATGGAAACAGTTGAATAAAAACGAATTAGCCATTGAACAGTATAAAAAACTTTTAGACAGTGTGGATTACAATGCCGTATGGATGCAGAATTTGCAAAGAATAGTTAGAAGCACGGGAAATAAAAAAGAGGCGAAAAGGCTTGATTCAATTTTTCAGAGAAAATTCCCGTTCAGCGCAGAAAACGCAAACAATTTATGGGTAAAGGCCTTTGAACTTGAACAAGCAAAAAATTATGAGGAAGCCATAAATGTTTACAAAAAACTTTACGATCCCAAGTTTGGGAAACATAAAAGCAGGCAGTGGGCAAAGTTCAGAGTTGGGTTTATAAATTATAAAGAGGGAAGATATGCGGAAGCCGCCGATATATTTGCAGAATCCGCAAAGGAATATTTAGGGCTGATGCCGAGGAGCGCCGCGCTTTATTTTTATGCGGAATGCCAAAGAATGCTTGCCAGTGAAAACATGGTAAAGGCTTACAACGCGGTTATAGCGGATTTTCCGCTGGGTTACTATTCTTGGCGCGCAAGGCATATATTAAAATACGAGCTATCTGAAAACATTCCAAAGTTCGGAGTGGAAATGACCGATTCTGCTGCCATAGTATGGCTTAGAGCTTTGCAAAAAAAAGAAGCAAATGAAAAGGATTCCCTTGTAAGCGTAGAGCGTTTGGAGCAGATAAGCATTTTGCTCCGCAGCGGTTTTGAGAGAGAGGCTTATGTTCTTTATAACGAGGCTCTTGAATATCATAAAAATCGCCCGGAGTTTTATTATAGATACGGCATGATGTTTATGCAAAACGGAGAATACGCTTTGGCGCACAGATTGGCGCGCAATTTTATAGACCTTGTTTCTAGAGAAAAAATGACCGGCATCCCGCTTCAGGTTTTAAAATTTCTTTTTCCCATACCGCACGAGGCAAAAGTTAGAAAGCACGCAAAGATAGATCCTTTTCTAATTTATTCCGTTATGAGGCAAGAGAGTATGTTCGATGCTTTAATCACTTCTCCGGCTGGGGCTAGAGGGCTTTTGCAAATTATGCCCGCAACAGGAGATGTTTTGGCAAGAAGCGAAGGCATAAAGAAATTCAACAAGGATATGCTATACAACTCCTACATGAATATCCGTTTGGGAATTAGATATTTAAACGATTTGTACAACGAATACAAAGGTGACTACATAGGTATTTTGGGGAACTACAACGCAGGTCCGGCACCTGCCGTTCGCTGGATGACAAATCATGGCCCTCTGCCGTGGGATATAAGAGTAGAAGAAGTCAGCTATTGGGAAACAAGGGACTACGTGAAACGCGTGCTCGGAAATTACTGGACTTATAGGGAACTCTACGGCGAAAATTGATGTTTTTTCTTTTGACATTGAGTTCAGCAATAGGGCTCGCTTTGGGGAATATTTTAGAGAGCGTTGGCTTGCGGAAAGCAAATTCTGCAAAGTCTCTTGTTAAGAATAAGTTTTGGCTGGGTGGCTTGGGTTTGAGCGCCATAGCAACCTTGCTCTATTACGCAGCTATGGCAGAATACAACATAAGTTTGGTTCAGCCTTTTATGGCGTTAAATCCTGCATTGACGGCAATTTTAGGGTGGAAGCTCTTGGGGGAAAGAATGACCCGCAAAGTGGCTTTTGCCATAGCTCTGATTTTCTGCGGGCTTTTGATAGATGGGACTATGGCCGGAGAAAGTTCTGGAGGGTTTAGGCCAAAAGAGACGCTTTGGATTTATGCCGGAGCCGTGCTAGCTCTGCTCGCTGTGTTTTGCTCAATTTTTAGAGATTCAGAAATCGTGGATTCTCTGTGCGCGGGTGTGGGTTTTGGGCTTTCCGCTGTTATTTACAAGAGCATTTCTTTGGAAGGTCTGTTCCCGCCGCCTGTTGACTCGCGCATTTTTGTCTTTGCCGTGCTTTATTTAGCTGCGTTTCTCTGTTCGCAGATTGGGCTTCGCAGGGGCAGGGCGTTGTTTGTTATCCCGCTTTCCGCTGCCGTAGGCTTGATTGTGCCCGCGATAGGCGGAATTTTGGTTTTTGGGGAGCCGTTCCCGCCGCAAAAAATAATTGTTCTGTTTTTAGTATCTGCTGGGTCAATTTTATTTATAAGAGAGTGATGGCTATCTTATCACAGTTAGCTTCTCCTCGCAAACGGTTCGCTTCGCTCAATTGTTTGCTCAGGGAACTAGCTGCGCCTATTCAACTAACTGCGTCTGTTCAATGTTAATAAGCTGATATTAAATTTCCTAGATTTATCTCTATGAAAGTATCCGCGTTTTTGATTTTTGGCGCGCCGGGTTCGGGAAAAGGAACCGTAGGCGCAAAGTTATCCTCAGCAGTTGGCATAAAGCACCTCTCAACCGGAGACATATTCAGAGGCTTGTCGCCTGCGAGCGAAAGTGGCAAATTATTTTCTAACTATGCTGGAGCAGGCAAGTTGGTTCCAGATGAGGTTACAATTCAAATTTTTTCACGTTATGTCAATGGCTTAATAGATACCAATAAATTTGACCCGGAAAAAAGCTCATTTCTTTTGGATGGAATTCCGCGCACCGTTGCGCAGGCAGAGTTGATAAAAAGCGTTGTTGACGTTAAGCACGTTTTTGTGCTTGATATTCCAGACTATTCAATTATAGTTGAACGCTTGCTAAAAAGGGCAAAAATAGAGGGGCGCAAAGACGACGCCGATGAAAACGTGATCCGCGCCCGCCTAAACGAATACGAAACCAAAACCGCTGCTGTTCTAGGAGCCTATGATAGCTCCATTATAACAAGAATCAACGGTGCGCAAGACCACGATGAAGTATTCTTGGACACTTTATCCGCTTATGTAAAAGCAAAGCAAAATAAATAAAGTAATTATTTAATTATTCAGCTTCGGCAAGTGCGGCTTCTTTTAATACTTTGCCTTTGACATCTAGGATGCGGATTACTTCTTCGTCTTTTTGAAGGACTAATTCCTGCTTCTCGCCGGTTGCAGCATCTAGGCGCATATATAGAGAACCGTCTTCCATTTTAACAGCGGTCACGGAATTTCCGTTTGCGTCTGTTTCACGGTAGGTATCGCCAGCAGCTAAAGGATTTGAGCCTGTCCAAAATTCCAAGGAATTAAGTATCAGAACATCTGCTACGAAAAGTATTTCATAAACTTGAACTATGCTTAACACCAAGAACACCAACCAGTTTACAAACTTGTTCTTAGAGAATTTTGCATTCCATTCTCTAAGACCGTTAAATGCCGCGAATTTACCGAAGCATCCTGTTGTGCTTATAGTGCTGACTGTAAGGGTGCAAGCCACAAGCATTGAGATGAGAATCTTTTTCATAAAGCCCTCCGAGGTTAAAAGATTTCAGGGTAAATATAGTAAAAGCTAGCTCTCGCGGTCAATTTTCCGGTTCGGGTTCGGGCGGGGGTTCAACCTTTTTTAGCTCTTGCGTTTCGCGCTCTTTTCTCTGCTGGTATTGGCGGCTTTTCTGAGTGGTGGCAAGTGACTGGCCAGACATCACCTTGTCTATTTCTTCCCTGTTCAGAACCTCGTGCTCAAAGAGAGCCTCGCTCAAAGCATCAAGTTTATCGCGGTTTGCCGCCAGTATTTCGTTAACCCTGCTCACCTGCGTTTGAATTATCTCATTCACGGCATCGTCTATTATTACGGCGGTTTTTTCGCTCATCTCCTTTGGCTTGCTGATTTCCCTGCCGAGAAAAATTTCATCGTTGTTTTTGCTGTAAGCTATAGGCCCCAGCTTTTCGCAAAAGCCCCATTCGGTCACCATTTTGCGGGCAAGTTCGGTTGCTCTGGCAATGTCGTTTGAAGCTCCGGTAGTTTGTTTGTTGAACACCAAAATTTGCGCAAGCCTGCCAGCCATCAAAATTGCAATTTGGTCTTCTGCGGCTTCTTTGCTCATGGAAACTTTGTCGTTTTCTGGAAGGGCAAGGGTTACGCCAAGAGCGCGGCCACGTGGGATTATGGTTAATTTGTGCAAAGGGTCTGCATTTTTGCACAACAGATTTAAGAGTGCGTGGCCAGCTTCGTGATAAGCAACCATTTTCTTATCCTCTTCGGTCATCAAAAGGGATTTCCGCTCCGCACCCATCCAAAGTTTATCCCTCGCTTCTTCAAAATCCAGTTGCGTTACAGTTGGGTTGCCAAAACGAGCTGCCATAAGAGCCGCTTCGTTCACAAGGTTTTCCAAATCCGCACCAGCAAGCCCCGGCGTTCCTTTTGCCACGTCCCTAACGCTTACCTCTTTGTCAAGAGGAACTTTGCGTTTTTCCAAATGAACTCTCAAAATAGCTTCTCTGCCAACCAAGTCCGGCAAGCTGACAACAACCTGCCTGTCAAAACGCCCAGGGCGCAGCAACGCTTTATCCAAAACATCAGGGCGGTTTGTGGCTGCAACTAAAATAACTCCTTCGTTTGGCGCAAAACCATCCATCTCTACAAGGAGCTGGTTCAATGTTTGCTCGCGTTCATCGTGCCCGCCGCCAAGCCCCGCACCACGCTGCCTGCCAACCGCGTCTATTTCGTCTATGAACAAAATGCAGGGTGCGTTTTTTTTGCCGGTTTCAAATAAATCGCGGACACGGCTCGCACCAACACCCACGAACATCTCAACAAAATCAGAACCGCTCATGCTGTAAAAATTAACGCCAGCTTCGCCAGCCACAGCTCTTGCCAAAAGTGTTTTTCCCGTTCCGGGAGGCCCAACGAGTAACACGCCTTTTGGTATGCGCCCGCCAAGTTTATCAAATTTTTTAGGGTCTTTTAAAAAAGCTACCAATTCTTCCAAATCGGCTTTTGCCTCATCGCAGCCAGCTACATCCTTGAATGTGGTTTTGTTTTTATCGTTGTTTATCAAAACTGCCTTGCTCCTGCCAAACGAGAACAAACCGCGCCCGCCCATGCCGCCAGCCTGCCTCGCCATTATAACCCAAAATAAAACCATAATTAAAATCAGCGGCAAGAATGCGAACAAGTGATTTAGCCAAGTGTTGTCATCGTGCAGAATCCGTACCGTTTTGCCATTTTTCTCCCACTCCGCAATTATCGAATCCGGGATGTAAAGCATATAAGAGCGGAACATCTCGTCATTGGATTTTGGAATTGAAGGGTTTTCGTTTGCAGGTTTTTCATTTGCAGAGAGCTTGCGTTTGCCGAGAATTTCTATTCCATCTGTTGTGGTGCGGAGGTTTATGGAATCAATTTTAATATTTGGGCTTGCCATCCACTCCATGAGCTGCGTACGGGAAATTTCTTTTACAGGGTCATCGGAATACAGCTTTAACATCAAAATTGTAAGCAAGCACATCGCTGCTAAAAAGAAAAAATTTTTTGAGCGCAATTGCGGCAGTTGCGGCGGCTTGTTTTTTTTCTGAGGCTCTTGCGGTATCATGGAAGGAATTTAGTAAATGCAATTAATAAAATAGATGCGAGCAGGGCAAGGACAATTTGCACTATCCAGAGAATACGTGAAATTTTATAGGCTTTCTGCTTTTTTACGCTCCAAGAAGGGAGCTCTTCGGGTTCTTGCTTGTTAAACATCACTTCTTTTTGGGTTTTGCTGCGTTTGCTGTATTCGCTGCGGGTTCAATGTCAAAAAAATCCGGTTTTAAAATTCCGCTTTTGCAAAACACCATAGCTCGTTCAATGGCATTTTCCAGTTGGCGTATATTGCCAGGCCAAGGTTGCTTTTGAAGCATGGCTACCGTCTCCTCGCTTGCCTCCTCCACCGCATAGCCGTTTTCCTCATTTAATTTGCCTATAAAGTAATTCAGCAAATCTGGAATATCCTCTTTGCGTTCCCTTAAAGGCGGGATATGCACGGGCACAACGCTCAGGCGGTAAAATAAATCCTCTCTGAAAGTTCCGTTTTCCACCTCTTGCTTTAAATCTCTGTTCGTTGTGCAAATTATGCGAACATCAACCTTTATCTCATCATCGCCGCCGATGCGAACTATCACTCTCTCCTGCAAAACACGCAAGAGCTTGCTCTGAGCGGCAAGCGGCATTTCGCCTATTTCGTCCAACAAAAGGGTGCCACCGTCTGCAAGCTCAAATTTGCCACGTCTCGTTTTCAACGCTCCGGTGAATGCTCCTTTTTCGTGACCAAAAAGTTCGCTTTCTATCAAAGACTCTGGCAAGGCCGCGCAGTTTATTTTAACAAAAGGACCGCCAGCTCTTAAACTTTGATAATGCACCGCACGTGCCAAAACCTCTTTTCCAACCCCGGACTCTCCCGTTATCAAAACAGAAGCGTTTGTTGGAGCAACGGTTTCAACAAATTTATTCAGAGCCAAAAATTTTTCGCCATGCCCTATGAAATTTTTTTCACACAGCTTTTTTCTCAAAGCGGAATTTTCCGTTCTATACTTGTATTTCTCAAGCACCATAGCAACAGCGTGTTCTATAATTTCCGCATGCTCAAGGTCTTTTTTCTCTATAAAATGGTCTGCGCCATTTTGCAAAGCCTCTACCGCCATTTCAATTGAGCCAAAAGCTGTCATCATCAAAAATGGCTGAGACGGTCTTTCTTTTTTAACAGCCTTTAATAAATCTATGCCGGTCATGCCGGGCATTTTGTAGTCGGAAATTATCAAGTCCGGATTTTCGATGGAAATTTGTTCCAACGCTATTTTAGGATTTGCCGCAACCGTGCAACGGTGCCCTTTAAGTTCAAGGATGTCTGCTACCGCATCGCGCATGATTTCTTCGTCATCAACTACAAGGATTTTAGCCATCGCACTCCTACTTCTTTTTATTTTTCACAATTTTTGCATCAACAACATTGCCCGCGCCCTTGGCGGCAATAGGCTTGCGGTTGATAACTATGTATTGGGCAATGCTCCACAAATTTGAAACAGTCCAATAAAGCACCAAACCGCTTGGCATAACCGCGCTGAACACGAACATCATTGCGGGCATCATCCACACCATCATCTTTTGGTTAGGGTCTGTGATGGTCTGTTTTGTTTGGAGCCAAGTGGTTAGCACCATTACAAACGGCAAAATCGCAATACCTTCTGGCATAATATAAGGAATACTGAACCCGCTAAATATAACATCGCTTTTTGAGAGATCGTTGATCCAACCGAAAAACGGAGCTTCTCTCAATTCTATGGCCCTGCCCAAAACCACAAACAAACCTATGAAAATTGGCATCTGCAAAAGCATGGGCAAGCAGCCCGCAAGCCCGCTGAACGGAGAAATCCCGTGTTTAGCATAAAGAGCCATTATCTCCTGCTGCTGTGTACGCATATCGCCGCGAGTCCTCGCACGAATGGCATCCAGCTCCGGCTTTAGAACCATCATGGAGCGGGTTGAGCGCATCTGTTTTAAGGCAAGCGGGGTTGTCACCACTTTAACCAGCATTGTTAAAAGAATAATCGCAATTCCGTAGTTTGGTATTATGGAATAAAAGGCGTTCAATATCCGCAGAAGAACGCCGCACAGCCACACAAACCATTTATCCGCGCCCATCCATTCCCAGCCGCTCACTATTATTTTCTCGTAGCCCTGCCCCATTGCTTCAATGTCAAGCCAATGGAGCGGCAAAACGGTGAAGTCCACCGCTATGGAATCCGTTGCCATGTTGTCGCTTATGGTAAGGGCGTAAGTGCCGGGGTCTTTTTCGTTTCGTTTTTCCTTTATGGGTTCCGCTCCGAGAGAAGCCTCGCTCTCGCCGTCAAAATTTATTATGGCGGCTATGTATTTTCGCCTTTGCCCAAACCACAGGGCTTTGCCTTGGTCGCGGTTGAA
>JAITFO010000023.1 GCA_031281265.1 Candidatus Fibrimonadaceae bacterium | reverse complement strand
GGCAAGGGTTTTGCGGTTGTCGCAAACGAAATCAAGGAACTCGCCAACCAGAGCGCCAAGAGCGCAGATGATATAGCAAGGCGCATAGATGGCATACAGGCGGGCACTGGCCAAGCCGTGACGGTGATAAACGATGTCTCGCAGATAATAATCAAAATAAACCAAGGCGTGGAAGCTATATCCAACAACGTTGAGCTACAGACAAAAACGAGCGGCGAGATTGCGAGCAATGTGGCGCAGGCAAACACCGGTGCAAAGCGCGTGGCGCAAGCGGTGAGCGAAGTAGCCAAGGGCAGCAAGGATATAGCCCGCAACGCAGCTCAAGCCGGCGCGGGCGCAAAGCGCGTGGCAGACTCCGTGGGCGAGGTAGCCAAGGGCAGCAAGGACATAGCCCAAAACGCAGCGCAAGCAAGCACGGGCGCAAAGCGCGTGTCTTCAGCCATAGGCGAGATAGCCAAGGGCAGCAAGGACATAGCTCGCAACGCAGGCGAAGCAGCCAAGGGCGCCGCAAATGTGGGCCACAATGTCGCGGAAATGAGCCAGCTAGCCAAGGATAGCGCGCAGAGTGCACAGAGCGTAAGCAAAAGTGCCAGCGAACTGATAAATATGGCAGACGGCTTGAAAAAGGTGGTGGGCCAGTTTAAAG
Source organism: Candidatus Fibrimonadaceae bacterium (assembly GCA_031281265.1). Lineage (GTDB taxonomy): Bacteria > Fibrobacterota > Fibrobacteria > Fibrobacterales > Fibrobacteraceae > Fibrimonas. The sequence continues at coordinate 31,624 of JAITFO010000023.1, read as the reverse complement.
TTTAAAAACGGGCAGAGGAAATCTCTGCCATCAACTCCCCATATTCTTCCACCGGTTTGAATTGGGGAAATTCCTTTTTAACAGAATCTGGAGCACGGAACAGGCAAGCCCTGTCCGCTGCTTTTAGCATTGCAATATCGTTGTAGGAATCGCCAGCGGCAAATACGTTGAAATTCAGGGATTTAAAGGCTTCCACTGCATACTGCTTTTGATTTTTCTGCCGCAATTTATAACCTATGATTTTATCGTTTTTTATTTCAAGGTCGTGGCAAAACAGAGTGGGATAACCCAGCTTTTTCATTATGGGTTTTGCAAAGTCGTTAAAGGTGTCGGATAAAATTATCACTTGGCAAAATGCTCGCAATTCATCCAAGAATTCCCTTGCCCCGTCCAAGAGCGGCAAGCTCGCTATAACGTTTTGAATGTCCGAAAGTTTTATATCTCGCTCATCCAAAATTTTAAGGCGATGCCGCATAAGTTCATCGTAATCGGCTACATCACGCGTTGTTAAACGAAGCTCGTCTATTTTTGTTTGCTCTGCAACGGAAATCCAAATCTCCGGAGAGAGCACACCTTCCAAATCTAAAGCCACAATATATGAATGGGGCAATGGCACCTCTTTATTCTTCCACCTTGGTTTCTGCCGCTACGTGATCAAATGCGTGGCATGCGGAATTGCAAGCGTTGTTAAAACGTTTCCACAGAATTTTTGCCAGATGCATAGATACATTGCCCGACTCTCTCCAAGCCGCTCTCAGTGAGTTGGCTTCGGATACAACTTCTGCATGGTTAAGGCTTTGGCTCTTAGCCTTTGCCAAAAGTTCTTCTGCCTGTTTGCACAAATCCTCTTTTTTCTGAGCATTTATCTTATCCAAATTGCTCCGAATTTCCTTTTGGTCATTGTAAATGGAGAAAAAGGACTGAATAAGCTCGACAAACTTAACGGAAACTTCCGCTTCCGCTACTCCGCAACGTCCTGTTTTTTCCCACTCGCCCTGTATTTCGCGAACCGTTTGCAATGTCCTGAATTTAAAGTTGCCTTCTTCTAATAGCTCTTTCAGCCGTTCAATTAAACCGTGTTTCACTTCCCAGTTTTTATCCAATTCTTTTGCAATTTCCGGATTGCTCTTTGAAGCGGTTTCCCATATATGGTCAGAAACAGCATAGAATCTATCGTTCAATTCTTTGGAATAACCGTTGTTCTCCAATGCTTTCCATTCTTCTTCTATTGCTTTCCAAGCCGCAATGGATTCTGGGTTTGATACTTCAAAATTGAGCGCTTCTATTTTCTGGCAAACTCCTTCTCTGCTCTTTCTGGTGTTTTCAAAGAAAGCGTTTCTCCTCTCAAAAAAAGCATCACTTGCCTTTTTAAATCTCTCCAGCAATTTTTCGTATTCATCTGTGGGAACAGAACCTGCCGCTTTCCAGCTCGCGCTCAGTTTTGTGAATGCTTTTGGAGTATTTTTCCAGTCTGTGGAAGTGGAAAGAGCTTCTGCCTCTTCGCAGAGCTTTTCCCTCGCGGCAATGCGCTCGCCTATCTGTTCAAGATTGCGCTTTTTATACGCTTCTTGCTTTTTGAAGAAGGAATTTATCGCAGCTTGATAGCGTTCCCAAATCGCATGGTTCTGAGTTTTTGGAACAAAACCCGTATTTTTCCATTTTAGCTGCAATTCCTGAATTTTCTTTAACTGCTCCGACCACTCGCCCTCTGTTGTGGCGAGCTTTTCTATTTGGGCGCATATATCTTCTTTGATTTTCAAATTTTCTTCTTGACCTTGCTCCTGCTCTTTTAATAGAGGGGAAACGGAATCCATAACCTTGTCCAAACCGGCTTTGAAGCGGGGCCAAAACTCCTGAATTTTCAAGGCTGGCATATATCCAGCGGTCTTCCATTGCTCAAGCATAGCAAAAGCCTTGGCTCTGTTTTCCAAAACAACAGGGGCATTTGCCAGTTCTTCAATTTCTTTTATCAGTTGTTCCCTTATCTGCTCGGCGTGCCAAGAAGCCCATTCCTGCAAGTTCTGGAAGCGACCAGTTGAAGTTCTAAACTCTTTGTAAATGTTTTTGAATTGGGCTTTCTTTTCGCCAACAATTTCCTTCCATTCGTAAAACGCCTGCCTTATGCATTGAGATATCTCATTGAAATCTCCATTTTCGTCCAAGGCATTTACCCTGTCTATTATGGCTTGCAACAATGGCAATTTTGTGTTATACTCCTCGTCGCTTAATCTGTCTTCTTTTGTTTCGGATGTTTTTTCCTTTGCGTCTTCTGCGTCAGCATCTGCTGCGTAGTCGAAGTTCTGTTCCTCTGGCTTTTTTTCCTGGCTCGCATGATTATGGTTAGCCTCTGCTGTAGCTTTGCGAGTTTGTTCCTCCGCCTCTCTTTTTGTTCTCTCCTCTGCCACACGAGCCTTCTCGGCAGAAACACTTTCGTTGTGCTTTGCAAACACTGAGTTCAACTCATCCTGATTCCCTTGCAAGCCTAGGTCAGAAGCTTCTTTGTTGAGATTCTTCGCTTCTGAATAAAGCCTTTGCATCTCCGAATCCACAGATAGGGGGTTTTTGCTTTCCAAAAGCCTTGTGGCGTGAGATAATAGAGCTTTTTGTTTTTGAACCAACAAGCCGGCCTTATCGACTGCCGGTTCCGTTTTTGAAGCCTGTATTTCTGCCAGCATGTCTATTGCCCTACTACGCACGGCCATGCAAAACGCTCCGTTTTTAACTTCCTCTATCAGATTTTCCCTTTGCACCTTTGCCAAAGCTGTGAGCGCAACGGATTCCTGCGTATCGTTTTTAGCTACCTGAGCCAACAAACCTTGCTTGGTGCAGCTTTCCAGCAATTCCATGCGAACAGCCGGAGATTTTGCCGAGGTCAAAAGCTCATCCCTATCTTTTATCTGCAATTCATCTATCATCTTGCGAATTTCCATGGAAGGCGCGCCAATATGGTTTTTTATGATTTTAAACCAATGCCTTCTCAAAGTCTCTTTTATCACGTTTTGTACAGAAACATCTTGTTCAACTTTCAACAAATCAGTCAAGTAAACGGGAGAAGATATTTTTTGGATAGCTAATTTTCGCATTTCTATTTCACCATCATTTTTAGCTATATCCATAAGAGCATCTAAATCGTTAGGGTCTAAACTTTGAATAGCCTGTTTTCGCATAACAGAATCTGAATGTTGCCACTTTGGTTTAAATACATCTAATAAACTCATATTAACCTCTCTTTTATAAAAAGCACATTATCTCGGTAATGTAGAAAATTCCCGCAGGTTTAATTAAATCTGAGCATTATCGCTATCTCAAAAGATAGGCTCTGGCGGGTATGGGTAGTGCCATCGTTTAACAATTCTATTAAACGGCGATATTCTATGTAAGCGTTTGCATTTGCGATTTTATTGAATGTGTACCCCGCACTTGGACGTATATACCACTCATGGGAACGGGTTAGAATATCCCGAGAGAGTTTTTCAAGTTCTGGGGTGTAGCTGACTTGCATGGTACCATCTGGCCTTTCAATTATCTTATGTATTCCACTCGTTCCTTCCGCAGAATAAGGGTAAAAACCTTGAACAGGTTCATAACTTTCCTGTATTCTTTTTTTATAACCATAACCGCTTGCGAGTTTAAGGTCTATATCGTTATCCAATTTTAGATACCAGCGCCAAAACTGAAAACCTCTCTGAGTTTTAAGTGCATAAGCTATTAAAAGCTCATCGCCAACGCCATATCCCCTATCAACCACCAAAGAGGTGTGGAGCCACGGAACCTTTATATAGTATTCTTCTGGCCATTCATCGGTTTCTGGCAGTTGCTCTTTTGCCCTACGTTCCCATTCTTCCGTTTTTACCCGTACGCTGTTCTCTATGCGAATATTGCCTTGAGTTAATGCATTTATTCTTATAAGCGGGTTAAAATCAATTGTGTTTAACCATTCGTCTTCTGAGTTTCGGAATGGGCGAACCGTGCGCTGATCTTGATAATCAAAACGATGCGAGGTAGAAATGCTACGAAGTTTCCCCTTTAAAAAACTCAAGCGTTCTATAAAATTTGGAATATCAACTCCAACTCCTATTTTAGGCCATGTTGTGGTTGTATCTATGTATAGAGGATTTTCTCTATTCTGCCTAAAAGTTTCTGACCAACTTAAATCACCTTTAATGCCAATACTCCACCAAGGCAAAGTGAACGCAGTGTTATTTGTCAAACTACGCCTTACGCTATGTTCAAAACGCCCCTGATATACAAGTGTATCTGTTTTTTGATTTCTGTATTGCGCAAAATTTACATAATCATCACGCGAATCCAAACCCATATCGCCGCTCACCAAATTCCAAAAACCCCTGTTGCGGTAACCATTACCTAAACCAAGCCCAAACATATAGTACTGCAAAGGTTCTACACCCTGTTCCTCATATAACTGCCAAAGTGTAAAATCCTCGCCGCTTGTCTGTAAATCCACGCTCCATGTACTGCGAATTTCTCGCCATTTCCATTTTTCAAAGAAATTGCTAACAGCATTTTTACCAGCTATACCAGCAAGCTGAGGAAGTTTTAAACTCGGAGAAAATTCAAAACGGTTGTTCTGCTGAATTGTCCAAAAATTTTTCGATAGCATATCTGTATCATAAAAATTAAAGTCATTTGGTATGGATTTATTTTGCGTAAACCCGCTGTTAAAAGAAAATCTCATGGGTAAAAACGGGATCCAGTCCGCTGAAAAATTCATCCTGAAATCCTGCCTGCGATAGCGTTCGTTCCGTAAAATTCCATAAGCCCTTCCATATTCCCTTGTTCCAACGCTGTCTATCACATAAGAGCGAGATATAACAGAGTCTTCGCCAGATGTATTATCTGTATTTTCAATACTTCTCACGTAAATTTTTCTATCTGAACGGTCGTGATCAAATATAAAATTTTTGGCAAATAGCCCACCGGAACCATCTGTACTGAAAAAATCTTCTTTGGTAAAAGCCTGCCTATCTCCACCAGCATACATATCACGGGTTATGTTCAGCGTATAATTAATAGTTAAAAATGGCAAGATATTCCAACGTATATCTGCTTTGTGTCTTAAATCTGTTGTAAAATTTGTTATTTTTTCCACCTGTGGTTCTATAAAATTCGGGTCTCTCTCCTGGTTTTCATTTCTGCTGTAAAATAAATCCATCATCGTTAAATCAAAAGTGCTGGGCCATAGCTCAACTGGCAAACTCTTGATGCCAAACAAATAGGTATTGCTTTTTTCAAAAGTGCCAAGTTTATATTCCAAAACGGTGTTGTACTGGTATGTACTATCTGCTATTTTTGCAGAATGTCTCTCTGTTTCTCTATAGGAATAATTTAGAGCAGGGCGCTCTAAAAAAACTTGGCTCAAAATTTCTTTAAAAATATTGTCTTCTTTTGTATAATCTTTGCTATAGCTAAACGATAAGGTTTTGGTACGCGAAAAACTTTGGTACCCTTTTGATTTTGAATCATTTCGCAGGTCTTCTTCTTCCTGTAAGTTCTTGGTTTCTAAACTAGAAGTCACCAAATCTCCAAACATATCAAAGGCATTGTCGTGGCTCAGGTTTATATCATCATCTGGTTTTAGGTAAGGGCGAAGCGTTGTGGAACTATAACCAATTCCAAGGGGCAAACGCAACCCGTAATCATCTTTGAAAAATTTATTTATGTTCAGACTTGCCGCTCCATTTACATCTAGACGTGTAGCCGCTTCACTGAGAGATGGCTTTGGGCTTTTGCCATCACTCCCAAGCGTTGCAAAATCTCCGTCTTGGTAGCGCAATTCGCCAGAGATAGAAAATACATCTGAAAAATCTAATTGTCCGTGCAATCTGGCAGCATAGCCCCACGCATTGTTTATGCCGCTCAGCCGCAAATCATTTATCCAAAAAGTTCCGTTCAAATCGTCGGCAGAGGCATTATCGTCTGCTATAACAACAAAACGCATCCAATTGACGCTGCTGTTTGATGGATTCCCAACTACTTTTATTTTTTCTTCCCTTATGCCTCCTATATTTTTTTCCCTGGCTTGCATAGTTTTTAAATCCGAAAATTCCGCAAGCATAAGCGAAAAAGCATTTGCCCTCCAATTTCTCTCGTGGCAATCTATAGTCCTCTCCGATGTTGTGCAATTTATTTTAACCGGTTTAAATGACCACTCATAATAATCTTGGCTGCCATCCAAACCGCCTCGCCCAAACTGCAACGCAAATCTTATAGGGGTTTTTTCCGCTTTTGTCTCGTAATGTATTTCCATTTGTATATTGCTATAAGAGGTGAAATCCCTTACCTCGCTGTCAAAAAATTTGGTAGCACTAACTTCTTGGCTCGGATGTAAACCTCCATATTCCAAAAGTAAACTCTGCTCTTTTAATGGTGCGTTGGTGTCTGGGTCTCTTTCCAGCGGAGTGTTTGGCGATGTGAAATAAAAACCAGCATCATCGCGATTATTGATAACCTTGATGCGCATATAATTTGTATCTGGAACAACCACTGTGCCAGGTGCGTAAATTTCCCCTTCCATCCCGCCGGTTACATTTTGGGTAATGGGATTTGAAACAATTCCAAACTCGTTGCTGCCAATGCTCTCCTGCCATTCATTTCCTACAATTCTAAAATCTGCGATTTGCGCTCTGCCCTCTGAAATGCCAGCTCCTAATTTTCCATACCAAAGCCTTACAAAACCGGATTGAGATAAAATGTCGTCTGGGGAAGCTCCGTCTGTGGAAATTATGGTATCGATTTGATCTAGTGGAATGCGAAACCTGCGCCATCCATTCTGCAATTTGTCAAATTTCGTAGGGTCTTCGGTGGCTAAATCTATTCTGTAGCGCAAAAAACGAATTTCCTCATCTAGCTGGCCGTTGCGGTTGATGTCTTCTGTGTCGCAAGTTCTTTCTCCGGCATTGCCTTCAGTTCCATTTATCTGTGGCCCGGGGTCATTTGAGTTGAGTAAATTCGGGTCGTACTTGTCCATTGATATATCGGCATTTCCAGCTGGAATTCTCGCATTAGGGATAGTATCGGCACGGCACTGGGCATAGCGGCAATCCCAAACCACACGTTTTCCATATACTCCTGCGGAATAGCCCAAACCCATATCATGCAGTGGCGTTGTTGTACCCATGGAACATTCTGAGTTGAGCATACGATTAGGTTCATAGCCGTTGATGCTTATATCTTCGCTGATAGAACCCAAATCCACATATAAAGAACCCACGTTCCCTCTCACCACCATTTCTATATACCTCTTTCGCGATAAATTCTGATAATAGCTGCTGATAGACCGCATAACGCCACCCCAACTCTTACCACTTAAATTATCATTTGGTCGTAAGCGAAAATTCAAAATGGTCAATTCTCTGTTATCCACATCGTTATTGCCAACCGGAGTATAAATATAACGATAAAGTATGCTTGTATTGCTGTGCCAAACAAATTCTCCAGCGTGTCTATAATCCAAATATTCGCTAACGCCACCTGGCGGGCTTGCTTTAAACCAAAACAGCCTGGAAAGCGGAAATTGCAAAATCATGTCGCTACTTTCAAAATCATCCACCAAAGCTGATTTTCTGTTATTTGTATTAGTATTGTGGTAACTTGCGGCAAATTCTCCTTCAAAGCTCCATCTGGATTTTTCCTTAGAATCTATAAACGGGACTGCATTTATAATTTTATCCATTATTTGAGAACTATCCCTTAGACGTACATTTGTTCCGAGCAAAAGCCCTGAAAAAGGTTCTCCGCCAAGCCGAGGATTTTCCGTACTCACATTTTGATTTTTGTAAAGAGCTGTTAAACCCCAAAGCGAACCTTCGCTAAAATTCTTTAAAGGGTATTCCGCCCTTGCCCCCAAAAGCAATTTGCTCTGTAGTTCAAAAAGAGGTTCGCACTCAAAATTAACCGTTATTTCTTTGTTTGGGTCTAAAGCTCTTTCGCTTATCAATTCAATTTGCCCAAGTTCATAATTAACTTGATAATCCACATCTCTTACCAAAACTTCTGAGCCGGCTTTTAATTTTTCTGAATTTGGTGCTATATCCATACAGTTGTTGCCACTCACGGAATAGCTGCTATTTGGGTCTCTGACATTTATGCTGGCACGCCTACGTTTACCCACGGATTCAAAATAATAACGGGTTTGGTAATTGCCCAAGCTGCTATAAAGCGTTGTATAAAGTGCCTTCATAGCCGGAGAGGAGTCTATATTTCTAAGCGGTTCCAAACAATGCTCGCTCGCTAAGGTCTCTGACAAACCATTTCGCCTATACCAGCTTTTTTCTCGGCAAGGAAGAATCATATCCCCTGTGTATTCGCTACCATCTCTGGGAAAAATTGAGATGTTATTCACCAAAACAACTCCGGTTGTAGAATCCGCAACTCCCAAAGTTCTTAGATAATCAACAGCGTTTCTTGTGCGATTATCTTTCATTCTCAAAATAAAATTGCTCGCATTTTCAGACGAAATTCCAACATTGTAAACATTTCTGAGCATCAATCTTTCTATATCCGGTAAATTGGAAAGAGCATCGTATTTTATCAATACAACTCTATCGTTGTTCCTTCTAACCGCAGATGTAGCACGCCCCGTGCCATCGCCATCCCAAGAAGCCGCCAAAAGCATATCTGAGCTTCCTGCTTTGAGCCGTAAAATTCCTGTTCTAGTATCAAAAACATAATCCGTTCCATTTTGCATCTCAATCAATCGCAAACCGGATATTTCCATAGGGGTATTGCTTCCAGGGGGGTAATACACCCCAACAGCGTTTTCCAATGTTGTATTTTTGCTGTTGAGCGGGCTTCTTTTATAAATTTTTAACCCGTTTACCAATGGACGCGGCGGCAGATTACCATCTATTGTTGCGTTTATATAATCCGTTCTCATCCTATGATTTAAAAAGTAATATTTGTGAGCCACAAATTGTTTGTCTTGTATTTGAAATTCCATATTTTCATCTTTGCCTTTTATTGTATAGCTTTCTTGCTTGCCCGCATCTTGTGAAGCTATTGTGGTTAAACGCCAGTTGCCAAATTTCATCTCCGCCTTTATTCCAAATAAACCCTGATGCTGTTCCGCATAACCTGTTAATTCCGTGCCAGCCAAACTCAGAGAAGTGTTACCTGCTTCCAACCTTTGCAAAATATAATCTTCAAATTCACCCGGTTCTTCCTCCGCATAAATTATGCGGACTCTGTTTCTAACACCAAGCCCACCTTCAGTGTTATCCAATTCAACAGTGATGTTCCTACCTATTTTTCCCTGCACTATAAAACTTGGAACATAAGAAAGAGTTGGTGAAGGCAGCAAACTGCCTTCCATGCTACCGGGCGCATCGTCTACAACTCCCACGCCGTGCAAACGAATATCCATTGTGCCTTGCATCAAAAGTTTTGGACGGTCAAATCCAAAGTCCTTCATCCAGGCGGGAATTGCCATAGGGAGCGATATATTGAACAACGAACCCTCGGCAGGTTCACTTGCTCCACCATCTTTTTGCCCTATAAAAGCGTTCAGCCAAAGCCTATTAAAACCTATGTCAAACATATCCATTGAATAATCAACAAGCTCTGAATAATATGCATTCCAAAGCAACATGGTATCTTTATTAAAACTATTTACAAAATCTGCCCGCACAACGCTGGCCCTGCTTTCAAAATCTATTTCATGCTTATATATCATCTGCTGTTTTGAGGCTTTGAGTGGCATGCCATTTGAAATACCCTTTTGCGGGAGCATGCCTCTGAGTGGCTCCGCTGGCAGAGGTATAGGAAGGTATTGAATTGGGCTCTTCGTAACGGAATCACTCGGTTCTGCAAAGCAAAAACCAACCCACAGCAGCAAAGCTACCATTATTGCCGTTCGAAAATACATTGTTGCAAAGAAATTTAGTAAATGCTGATACCTACAAATGCCTTAGAGCTTCTGCGATGAGTTTGCCAGAATCCGTATTCTTGCCTAAAATTTCTACAGCTTTTTCTACGGCTTTTTTTGCACCTGGGTCTTTTACTCCAAGCGTGTGGAGGGCGAGTACCGCCTCTTGCTCGGCAAAAGGCATGGAAAGGGAAGAATTTTCCCCACCCACAGCGGAAATAGAAAGGGCTTTGTCCTTTAATGCAAGCACCAGCATTTCCGATGTTTTTTTGCCTATCCCCTTTATTTTTGAAAGCCCTGCGGAATTTTCCATAGCAATCAAAGAGAGAAAATCATTAGGCGAAATGGAACTCAAAATTCTTTGCGCCATTTTTGGGCCAATGCCGTTAACCTCTATCATATTCAAAAACAGTTCTTTTTCTTGAACATCAAAAAAACCATAAAGCGTTAAAGAATCCTCTCGCACAATCAGATGAGTCAACAATGAAATTTCGGAACCTTCGTTTGGGAGTCTTTCCCCTGTGCGTGCGCTTACGTTGACCCCATAACCAACTCCCCCACATTCAACAACAGCCATAAGCGGAGTTTTATGTATTAAAATTCCCCTTAACCTCTCTATCATTTCCATTCCCAAGAGGTAGTGCCATCTTTGCCGTCTTTAATAACGGCGCCGAGTTTCAGCAAAACATCTCGCAGACGATCGCTCTCCGCAAAATTTTTAACTGACCGGGCAAAATTTCTCTCCTCTATAAGGGCTTTTATTTTTTCAATCTCTTCTACGGAATGCTCTACCTTTTTTCTTTTTAGCAACTGAAATCCAAGAACAGTGTCAAATTCCTCTATAAGAGCGGATTTTTCGCCTTTGGCCAACGCGGAATCAGCGAGCATCAAATTCAAAGTGCTGATAGCTGCGGAGGAATTCAAATCGTCTGCTATGCACTCTCTGAATTTCAAACTCCACTCACGTGCATCCAAACTCTCCACTTTGCCTTCCAAACCTATATAAGGTTCGGTTTTTCTACGCAAAGCGTTTAAAGATTCCTGCGCACTTTCCATAGCTTCCCAACTGAAGTTCAAATAATTGCGATAATGGCTTGTAAAGGATAAAAGCCTATAGGCAATGGGGTCAAACCCTTTTTTCATTAAAAAATCCAGAGTCAAAAAATCACCGCTGCTCTTGCTCATCTTTTCCAAATTACTCTCTCTCAAAAATTCGCCGTGCATCCAAAATCTTGAAAACAGCCTTCCCGTAGCACACTCGCTCTGGGCTATTTCGTTTGTGTGATGAATACGAATGTGGTCTGTGCCACCGCAATGAATGTCAATAGTCTCACCGAGATACTTCATCGCCATCGCAGAACATTCCACGTGCCAGCCAGGGAAGCCAGTCCCCCACGGGCTATCCCATTCCATTGCCCTCTTGCTACCTTTAGGGCTGAATTTCCACAGAGCAAAATCTGTTGTGAATTTTTTCTCGCCGATATCTATGCGAGCTCCGCTTTTTAAGCCAGCGATGTCTAAGTGGGCAAAATCCGCATATCTCGGAAACTTCATGGTGTCAAAATAAATGCCATCACTTGTTTTGTAGGTATAACCTTTTTCTTCCAATCTTTGTATCAGTTCAATTTGCTCTTTTATGTTGTCTGTAGCCTTGCACCAGATAACAGGAGGCAATATGTTTAAAAGTTTTAAATCCTCTTTGAATTTTTCCGCATAAAATTCCGCTACTTCCCAAACGCTTTTACCAGTACGCTCTGCGCCCTTTTCCATTTTGTCTTCGCCATCGTCTTGGTCACTAGTCATGTGACCTACATCGGTTATATTTATCACGTGACGAACCTTAAAACCAAAGTATTCAAGGCTCCTGCGGAGCAAATCCTCAAATAGATAAGTACGTAAGTTGCCTATATGGGCATAATGATAAACAGTTGGTCCACAAGCATACATTCGTACTTCGTCAACATCTTGTGGAAGAACGAACTTCTCTTTTGAGCGGCTTGCTGTATTATAAAGAAAGAGGGATTTTTTGCTCATAGTGTAATCTCATCAAAAATTGCTTCAAAGGAACCGGAGGATGCTTCTTGCGGTTGCGGTTGTAGTTGAGGTTGCGGTTGAGGTTGCGATTGTGGCTGCCATTCTTTAGCTACCGCAACCGATCTTTCAGATGGCCTAACAATCGGTTCTGTCTTACGATTGAAGATTATATTTTCCACCTTTGCAGTTTTGCCAGTGCCAGTGCTAGCGCCAACGCCAGCGGAAATTTTATCGACAAAACCGCCTGCAATAACTATGACCTTTGTTTTGCCTTTATATTCTTCGCCAGAGCCATTGCCTATTTTCAGGAATTTAACCGTACCTTCTGGAGGATTGTCCAAAACGCATCTATAATAACCGTTGTCGCTTTTTGTCCAATTAAAAAGCCTTTGGATTTCACTTACCACTTCGTAGTGAGATCTTTCGGAATATCCCTGTTCATAAAATTGATATATCATCAACCTCGAAGCAATTTTATTGGAATGATTCACCAGCAATTTGTCATTTACCGCTTTTGCAAGTTCTTTTTTTATGTCTTCCACATTCCCTGCAGGTGCTTCGACTGTTGTGATAATTGAATCCCCGCTCTCTTTAAGGGTTGAGCAAACATCGGCAAAATCTATGTTTCTCTTTGTGTAGTTCGTTATGGTATCCATTATGGATTGAAGCACTATTTCAAAACGCGAATCTATCAATTCATCTGCTTCATCCATAGATGTATTTTCTTGGTCTAAAACATCCAGCAGGTTCAGCTGGTCAATTACAACAAGAGCGTCCACATGTTTTTTTAATTCCGCTATGCCATGCTCTGCTATTTCGCGCCTGTCGGATTCTATTCCAGATGGCATTGTGGCAACGCCTATGGTGAGTGTATTCTTTTTCCCATTCTGAACTTCTCTTGCCGCCTTTGCAACCAAGGGTGCAACTCCTGTGCCTGTGCCACCACCCATGCCTGTTACAACCAGCGCTAGATCTACGGTTTTGAAACGTTGTTTGAATTTGTCGTAGTATTTCTCTCCCAATTCCTGTGCTACTTTCAAATCTCCGCCAGCACCCAAATAATAAGAATCCCCCATGCTCAGGGCAATGTTGTTTTTAAAACCGTTTTTTTCAAGTTCTTTGATGGAACCACCATCTGAATTTATGCCCACAAAATCCACCATATCATTGCTTGAATTTTGTGCTTTTAAGCTCATCAAGATATTTACGCCACAAGTTCCAACTCCTGCAAAGCAAACCGAAATAGGCCGCCCGTAAGTCTCACCTGCACTCTCTATTAAAGGCTCGTGGTCTGTATCTTCGTCAATTTCCATTTGAATCAGAGGGTCACGATATTCAGACAAGCTTGGGGTAACGTAGCTCTCTATCCCGGCTTTACGGCGTATGCTCGATATAACTTTGCTCGAGTCTATGGGCATTAAAAAACCTCCATATTTCGTGAATATATAAAATTTACGAAGCCTTTGAGAAGATATTTCCAAATAAGGATAGAATCCTTGTGGTTCTTTTGTTCTTTTCAATAGGACCACCCCTATCTTCCCCAGAAATCAGGCTTTGCAGAATACCTGCACCAGCAGAGGATAAGTCTCGCCTTACCTCACCATCCCATCTTACATACCCTTTCCTCGCAGGAACCTCAAAAACTTCCTCAGCCAGCTCCTCAATACCCTTTATCGGCAACGAACATTCTAAAATTATGGATTCCGGTTTGCAAAAATCATCGTCAAACATGGTCTGCTTTATCTCGGATAACAAGCTACGAAGGGTAGTTTTTGCAAAATAACTTAAAACATAATTGCTAATTGTAAGGTTTGTTCTGCTTTTATTTTTACCAGGTAATTCATGCCTGCTATATTCGGTTTCCTCTTCTAAAGCACAGGATATAAATTCGAGCAAAACAGAACAATCATCCGCAGATAGAAAGTCTCTGAAATCTTCGGAGATCTCAGCATTTTTTATCATATTGTAAAATTTTTCCATATAGTCGCCTCTTTTAATAAACTCATGGTCCCGCTTAGCCAATTTAGGATTTTTATGGTAACAGACGCATAACCGCCAAATAACTTCCCTCAGTTTCATAAAACCGGATTCTTTTTTATTCAGGTATTTCAACTCTGAATCTTGCCACACGGAAAACTCAGACATCGAGTCCGTAATGTGAATTAACGCTGTTTTGCTCATTCTCTCCTCTTTGTTTGCGAGTGCCTTAAATTCACTCTCGCAAGATAGAGATACTTTTATTTTTTCTTCATATTCCTTCATAATATTCAAAAATTTTGAAAGAATTGGATGCTTAGTTATAAAATAAGCGTTAAAACCAAAGTTTTTGGTCTTTCTCCCTATAGGCTCAAGAACTTTCACTTCATTTGAAATGGTAAAATACGGGCTTGTCAAAGACCTTATCTTTTCATCTGGAATTGGAGTTTTAAACATTTCCCCTGGCAGTTTGCATATCTCTATTTTCCTTATGTCATCTTCCGTGATCTCCCTGAGCTGGGAAAACTCAAGCCTATATGGAAGGAACAGAACTTCGAAGAAAGCTGCAGAGACCGTAACTTCCAAATTGGAATCAAAATCATAACCATTATCCCTTTGCCATTCGCTTATGATTCTGTTGATGGAAGCAACCGCTGTTCTAACGTATCCTTCATCAATTCTATTCTGCGACATCCCAGGGAATCCTTCAAATTCCTCAGTATTGAGGCGAGTTGTTTCCACATGCCAATCACCCTCCGCCCCGTAGCGTGCTTGAAAGTCATTTGCCATGGCAATGTTCATGCTGATGCCACCATGCCCGAAATCCAGATTGAGTTTTGCACTTTTAGCGTTCATGCGTCGTTTCTCCTCTTCATATTGTGTATGCCATCTGCTTGAAACGCAGGTCCAAAACAGCTATGGAATTTACATTTAAAATCTTCATATTTCTGGTCATTTGCCTATAATGTCTAAAAGCGGTTTTCCAATAATCGCTTTCTAAAGAAAATCTCGTTTTAAATTCAACATCGCTAAAGAATACCGTTATTTGCTTTTCGGTTTCTTTTGGAATCAATTGCGAAGTTCTCATGTATAGCAAAGGGTCATTCTTTCTCATATCTATCAAAAAATTTGTAGCTAACGCAATATCGTTTTCGTTTTTAGTATCAACAATCGGTAAGTCTGCTATATTCACGCTGTATGGATAAATTTTTCCTTTGTCTGAATATACAAGCGGCGTAGAACTCTGGCTTTGAGGCATAATCACAAAAAGAGGTTTAACCTCGTTGAATTTTATTTCCAATTCATAAGGAATCAATCTAACTAAAAATTGAACATCGCCAAAAATCATGCTGCTGGTATCAAGACGCGCACGAATTTCGGCAGTATCTTTTAGGTAAATTTTTTCCTCGTAATCATAGCCTATTATCTTTCTAAACGCATCTTCCGAGAGCCTATTTAGATTCTTGGGCGTTATTTTTTGGAAAGCTATATAACTCTCAAGTTTTATATTCGGAAGAATAACCTTAAAAACAGCTACGCAGAGCAAAACCAAAAGGCACACAAACGTAATACCGCTTTTATTTCTCGAGAGGCAATTCCCAACAACTGTTTTTCTCTTTGAAATCCAGTTATTGACTGCTTTTTCTTTTGCTTTTTCGTGGTATTTCAACATCAGACTATCTCCAAAATTTTAGTTGAAAGCATAGTTATGCTTCCAGCACCCATTGTCACAATCAAATCGTCACCCTTCATTTCGTCCTTGAGAATTTCCAAAGCATTTTCTTTTGCTCCTATAAAACGCGCATTTTTATGCCCCCTAGCATGAGCAAAATCAAAAATGAGTTTTCCGGTGATTCCCTCTATTGGCTCTTCTCTAGCCCCGTAAATATCGCACGCCAAAAGAATGTCGCTACCTAAAAAAGCTGTTCCAAAATCTTCCGCTTGGTCCTTTGTGCGCGAGTACAGATGAGGTTGGAACACCGCTATAATGCGCCTATCTGGGAAGGCTTCCCTGAATGCGGAAAGGCTTGCGGCAACTTCCGTCGGATGGTGCGCGTAATCGTCAAACACCAGCGCACCTCTAACCTTGCCTTTAAATTCCATTCTCCTCTTAACGCCAGCAAATGCTGCAATAGCTTTTTTGGAAACTTCAACCGGAATGGACTCCTCCGTTGCCAGCGCAATAGCAGCTGTGGCATTTTGAATATTGTGTTTGCCCAAAAGCCGTATTGAAAATTCACCGAGCAAATTGCCCTTGTTATAAACCGAAAATTCCGAACCGTTTTCCGAGTGGCGGCAATTTTTTATGCTGTAGGTAGCTTGTGGGCTAAACCCGTAAGTTATCACAGGTTTTGCCAATCTGGATAAAATGCTTTGGCAACCTATATCATCTACACATAAAATCACCTGCCCATAAAAAGGAACCTTGTTTGCAAATTCCACAAAGGCATTTTTTATATCATCCAAATCTTTGTAGGTATCCAAATGGTCGGCATCTATATTGGTTATTATAGCGGAACTCGGCATCATCCTTAAAAAACTGTGGTCAAATTCATCGGATTCTGCAACCAAATAAGAACCTTTACCTATGGTTGTTCCAGAGCCTTTGCCCTGCACAATGCCGCCCACTATCACGCTTGGGTCTTCGCCAGCCTCCTCTAAAATAGAGCCTACCAAAGACGTTGTGCTGGATTTTCCATGAGTACCAGCTATTGCCAAAGTGTATTTCAACCGCATCAGCTCGCCGAGCATTTCCGCCCTTCTAATAATTGGAATGCCCTGTTCCTTTGCGTGTTTCATCTCTGGATTGTCTTCTTGCACGGCAGAGGAATAAACCACAAGCTCCACATTGGAAATATTTTCTGCCTTATGGCCTATAAAAATTTTAATGCCTAGATTTTGCAGATAAGCGGTCTGAGCACTTTCTTGCATATCGCTACCGCTGACTTCAAAGCCGTTGTGATGCAGAAGCTCCGCAATGCCGCTCATGCCCGCACCGCCTATTCCTATGAAATAGGTTTTATGAATCCTGTTATTGGGTATAAGGCGTCCTAAGTCGAGCATATATCCCTCGCAATATCGTTAGCAGCCCTGCGGTTAAGTTCGCCAAGCTCGCCTGCCTTTTTAGACATATTGTTGAGTTTCTCTCTATCACCGCTCAAATTCATTATCTTTTCCCAAAGCGCATTCGGTTCGCTATCCAGTTCCACATAGGCAGCACCCTCTTTTTCCACAACTCTCGCGTTGTGCTCCTGATGGTTTGCGGTTGCGTAAGGATACGGCAATAGGATAGAGGCTTTTCCAAAAACCAAAATCTCCGCAAGGGTAGAAGCCCCCGAGCGAGAGATTATCAAATCCGCATATTGCATATATGCGTAGATGTTATCCAAAAAAGCCGTTATACAAACATTCTTAACTTCGCCGTATTTTTCAATAAGGGCGTCCGCATGTTTTGCCCCAGCCTGCCAAACAACAGATAAATTCTCATTCCCAAAGAGATTTTTTGAAATTTGCTCTATTTTTTTATTTATGCCAAGAGCGCCCTGGCTGCCACCCGTTATCAAAATGCGGAATTTTTTATCGTCTGCAAAAATTTCTGGAGCGGGCAAATTCTCTGGCATTTTACGGACAGGATTCCCTAAAACTTTAGATGATATATAAATTTTTTTGGCAAACTTTGCGCATATTTTATTTGCAATTCCCATAACAGCGTTGGGTTCAACGGCATAGAATGGAATTTTTTTGAAAATCGCCGCAAGCATAATTGGCAAAGCCACATAACCACCCGTTGCAACTATATATTCCGGTTTTTCTTCTTTTAGCAGTTTAGCCGCGCCCAGCACGGAAGAAGATAAACTAAACGGCAGCAATAAATTTTTTGCTATGCTGTTCCTCTTTAAAGGAATTGCTTTAATATGCTTATAAGTAAATTTGGATGAAAGAAGTTTTTCTTCCATGGAAGGAGCAGCACGGCCAGCGAAAATTATCTTTACGGAATTATCCATACTCAGAATGGCCTCGGCAATAGCAACCGCAGGGAACACATGTCCGCCAGTACCGCCGCATGCAAAAAGAACCGTTTTCATGTTTTATTATCCATATTGAGTGATGATATTTGAACAAGCATTCCCATAAGAAAAAAATTCATAACTAAATTTGCCCCGCCGGAACTTATAAAAGACAGGGGTTGCCCGGTGTTGGGCAGCAAGCGTAAATTAACCCCTATATGAAAAAAGATATTCAGAGAAAAAATCATAGCTATGCCCCAAGCCAAGTTTTGAGCAAACATTATATCTCTATCTTTGGGGCTGTAATTTGAATAAGGCTCATTCTTTATCTTTATTTTACCCGCAACCCAAAAACAGGTGAACAAAAATCCCATCAATGCCATAGTGATTGGGAGCATTCTGAGCAACCCGAGTTCCTCACCCAAAATGCTGTACGCAAAATCATTGCGTGCACCAAATAGATGGTGCTTTATTGTCCCTTTATCCAAGCCCTTTCCTTGAATCCCTCCGTCTGCCAAAGCCTGCAAAGCCTCATTCTGCTGGTCGTTGCCAGCTCTGTCTTCATGGAAAAAAGCCCAAATTCTGTTAACGCCGTGTACTCTCACAATAGGATTTTCCTTATCCAAATTTTGCACGGAAAACGCCATAACGCACGGAATAGCCAAAACAGCAATTAAAAGGATGCGCGCTTTTATATTCATCTCTTGCACAAAAAGCATAAAAAATACCAAAAGCCCATAAATTATCATCATGGAATAATTGGGCATTAAAAAGGTGAAAAAACATATAGGCAAAAGAACAAGAATTGGGAAGCCCACAAACTCCTTGCACAGATTCATCTGCCTATTTATTCTCATATCTGTCAACAGCTTTGCAACAAAAATCATGCAAAAAATTTTCACAAATTCACCAACCTGAAATGGTCTTGAAAAAATGGATAGATGCCGCCTCAGCTGAGTTATGCCATTGTTCTTTGTAATTCTCGCCAGTTCCACATCTTTAGGCACTGAATATGATTTTTCATCTATGGAACGCAAAGCTGCTTCCGTATAATATCCTTTAAGATTAAGCCTTGTATTATCAAGAGGAATTTTATCCCAAGATTTATCTCCCCATATAGCCATCGCCTGCAAAAATATCGCAAACAAGAACAGAACAAAAGCAAAACTAAAACCTCCCTTATTCCACAGAATATGCTGCCCTGCTGAAAAGCGAATTGCATAACGCCGCCATAAGGATACTGGCAATAAAAAACCCACCGCAAAAAAAATCAGCGGAAATAGCATATTTTCAACTGCAAAACTTTTATACGGAATAAAATCTCTCTCAGAAGTGCTTATACCCACATAAATTCCAATGATGGAAAATAAAATCGGAAACAAGATGAGTTGCCATTTGCTATATCTTATCCTTTCCGATAAATTGTGGGCAAAATCGTAGAGAAAATTCATCTAGGCAATCTCCATTTCAAGTAAACTTGCCGATACATCTTCTAATTTCATAGAACGTGAAGCCTTTATCAAAACAAGGTCGTTTTTGTGAATTAAAAATTTCAACGCATCAATAGCATTTTGCTTGTCTTTAAAATATTTTATCCTAGAGGTTTTTAAACCAGCTTTTTCCGCGCCTTTGCAGTACTCTATTGCATCGTTTCCTATAGCCACCAAATAATCTATTGACAATTCGGGCAACATGGAGCCTATTTCTCTGTGATATTCCTTGCTATGCGCTCCGAGTTCCTTCATATCGCCTAAAACAGCAATTTTGCGACCTTTGCAAGTCATGCTGGCAAGCGTCTGCAAAGACATTTTCATCGAGTGAGGATTTGCGTTGTAGCAATCCGACACAACGGTAATTCCGTTTTCTTCAATTATCTGCATTCTCATATCATAGGCTTTTACTTCCAAAAGAGCTTCTGCAATCACGTTTTTTGGAATTTTCAGCAATTCGCCAACAGCTATGGAAGCGAGCGCATTGTACACATTGTGCATACCGGGGACGGAAAGTTTATACCAAGTACGTGATATGCGGAATTTGGCGCAGCCATTTTCCCACGAAATTTCATCGGGCTTAATCATCCCCTTGTTTATTCCGTAAGTTACTATGTCGTATTTCGCGGTGCTGCGAATTTTTGAAAGCATACTGTCATCTGCGTTTATAACCAAATGCCCACTTTTTTCAAAACCTTCCACTATGGATTTTTTTTCTTTGAACACCCCTTCCAAATCTCCCAGCCCTTCCAAATGAGCAGGAGCCACGTTTGTGATTACAGCTATGTCTGGAACCGCCGCCTGCGTGAGTTGGCGAATTTCGCCGGGCATACTTGTTCCCATTTCTATAACGGCGGCCTCGTGCTTACTCTTTAAGCCGAGCAAAGTCATTGGAACCCCAAAAAGATTATTCAAATTTCCCTTTGTGACAAGGGTTTTGCATTTTTTGCTGATAACCGCCGCGAGCATATCCTTTGTGGAAGTTTTCCCAGCGCTGCCTGTTATGCCAACAACCTTCAAGTTCTGAAACTGCTTTCTGTAACCCCTGGCAAATTTCAGCAAGGCTCTGGTGGTATCTTCCACGGAGAGTGCAATGGGAATTTTCGCAATATCCACTTCTTTTGCATTGACAACTGACATAACTGCTCCTTTTTTAAAAACCTCTTCTATAAATCCATCTCTATGCGGATTAAATGTTTTACCAACCAACGCCCAAAAAATTTCACCTTTTTTTATCTCCCTAGAATCGAAATTCAGGCAC
This sequence comes from Candidatus Fibrimonadaceae bacterium, assembly GCA_031281265.1. Lineage (GTDB taxonomy): Bacteria > Fibrobacterota > Fibrobacteria > Fibrobacterales > Fibrobacteraceae > Fibrimonas. The sequence goes on along the minus strand of JAITFO010000023.1, from coordinate 10,972 downwards.
GCTTTTTGCATCTTTATTTTTTGCGGAACTTCCGTAACAAACGCAGAGGGGTTTTCATGCAAAAAAATTTGCATAAACTCTGCTATTGTATTTTCCAACTCAAAACTCATAACCTTATTCTCAATTCTCCTATACTTCCACAACACACCCCGTCTGCTTCGCAGACACCCCGCTAAAAGCGGGGATTATTCTTCTCTAAACGTTTGCCAGCACCTCTTCCTTATCGCTGAAATGAATCTTCTCTTTCCCAAGAATCTGATAATCTTCGTGCCCTTTGCCCGCTACCACTAAAATATCGCCGCTTTGCAATTCGGTAGCAGCTTGCTTTATCGCTTCTCTTCTATCCACCTGTCTTTTGTGTTTGCCGGCAGCCATTCCCGCTTCCACATCGTTTAAAATTTGCTCCGGGTTTTCCGTGCGCGGATTGTCTGAGGTTAGCCATATTTTATCCGCCATTTTATCCGCAATAGCACCCATCTCCGGTCTTTTGGTTTTGTCCCTGTCTCCACCGCACCCAAACACCAATAGCAAATTTCCATTGCAAATTTTGCGAGCAGCTTCAAGAGTTCTCTCCAAAGCATCTGGAGTGTGAGCGTAGTCAACAATGGCACGTTTGCCATTTTTATTATATACAACTTCAAAACGGCCGGGAACAGAGATTTTCTCCAATGTGTTTGCAAGGGCAACTTCCGGCAAGCTCATTCCACGTGCCCATTCTATAATCAACATCGCATTTTCAACATTGTGCTCGCCAAAAAGAGAAACATTATAATTATCTATTCTAATCCCATTTTCCGTGGCTTCTGTTTTAAACTGCTTTTTTGAAACGCCTACCCTTTCCCTGAAAAACAATTCGCCATACAAACGATGCCCGTAAGAATTATCCACATTTATAAATCCCGTTCCATTGCCCAAAAGCTCCGAGATGAACAACAGTTTTTTTGCTTGATAGTAATTTTCCATAGTGCCGTGATAGTCCAAATGGTCGTGGCTTAAATTTGTGAATAGGGCGGATTTATAGGAAACTCCCATAACACGCCCCTGAACAAGGGAATGACTGGAAACTTCCATCACCAATTCCGTGCAACCAACTTTAACAGCTCTTGCCGCAAAGTCGTAAAGCTCTAAAAGCCCCGGAGTGGTTAAATGCGCATCTTCTCTATTATCACCTATTAGGTTGCAGACCGTGCTCAACATCGCTGTTTTTTTGCCAGCCGCTCTTAAAACCTCATTCATCATAAATGCGCAACTCGTTTTCCCGTTTGAGCCTGTAACCGCATAGCAATTCAACTTGGAAAAAGGATTGCCAAAATTTTCTTTTGCAAATAGATATCTTGTAAAAACAACATCGTTCACCTGCGCCCATCTGCTTTCAAAACCTTTTGGAGTTGGTAAAGCGGAAATTACAGAAGAAGCTCCTTTTTCCAGCGCCTCTAGGGCGTGCGTTTTTTCCGAGCCGTCAGCGCACGGAACGGCAAAGAAAACATCTCCACCGCCAACTTTACGAGAGTCATCTCTCAACCTATTCTCATTTCCCAATACTACTCTCCATTTCCAATTCTATTCTCCATTCTCAATTCTCAACTCTCAACTCATATACTCTCTCTCAACTTTATGCGCACCATGCTCCTTTTATCTGCAAAACTGCCGGGTTCTGGAAATTGTTCATACACTTTTCCAACACCGTCGTAAACAACATTGCTTATATGCTCAAGCATACCCATAGCATCGCGAAGTGCCAAACCTCTTACATCCGGCATACGGCCGGTATTCCTCTGATGCTCCCTTAAAGAGAGCTCCAAATACTCTCCGGTGGAATCTTTTTTTATTGTTTGCGCAACAACAGAGCCGTTTTTACGTTCATCGTCAAACCGTATGCTACAACGCATTCCGCTCGCTTTGTCCAAAGCCGCAATTTTTGTATGCCCAATAAAAGATATATCTCTGCACAAACTGTCTGCGGGGGCATATTCCCTCGCAAAAGCCTCAGGGGAAACAGCTGGATGCAAATATATTTGCTCCATTATCTTTTGGAACACCGGGCCTGCCACCGTTGCTCCAGCTTTTCTAGTGCCATACAAAGTGACAAGGCACACAAAGTGCGGGTCTGCCGCGTTCTCAATCCCTATAAAGGAGGAATTATAAGTTTCGCTTGCGTACTTTCCAGAGCTGTCTATGGTTTGCGCTGTTCCTGTTTTGCCAGCGAATTCAAAAAAGTTGTATTTGGATTTCACATTTTCCGCAGTTCCGCCGGAATCAACAACGCCTTTGAGCATTTGCCTTAAAAGCCTCGTGTTTTCTGTAGAGGAAATTACCTTGCGCACAGAATCTCTTTCCGTTGTGGCAGAATCTCTCCCATGAGTCAATATCAATTTGGGGTTATATAATATCCCGCCGTTTGCCACCGAGCTAAAAGCTTTTGCAATGTCCAAAGATGTTAAATCTATGGATTGCCCAAACCCTTGCGTTGCTTGCGTTCTCAAATCAGAAACCCTATTAAAACCCCTGTGGCTAACCCTGAGCGGAAAATCGGCAGAAGTTTCGTTTACCGCAAAATTCTTTACCCCATTTTGAAAATTCTCATAACCTATTTCTTCAACAACATATTTCCCAAAGGCTATATTAGACGAATACATCATAGCCTCTTGCATATTGCATTTGTCTCTTACATGAGTATCTTTTATTATTTTTTCGCTCGCGCTTTTTGTGACCTGCCATTTGCCGTTTTCCGTGTTTATCCGTTTATTTGGGTCAACTCCATTCTCCAAAGCTATAATAGCTGTTATTGGCTTGAAAATTGAACCTGGCTCAAAGGAATGCAAAGTTCCCTCGTATTTTTTGCTCCCCGGGTTAAAACTGGTCATAGCTAAAATTTGCCCAGTGCGAGGATCCATAACCAAAACAGATGCCCCAGCCGCCCCAAACTTGGGCACATACTCCCTAATGGCATTTTCCACTATCTCCTGAATTCTCAAATCTATGGATAGATAGATATCCTTGCCTTCAACGCAAGGGGTTAGCTCTTTTTCTGTTATAGGAGTTTTTCGCTTGCCGTCAAATGTTGAACGCCAAACGCAGTTTTGCCCACGCAAATCTCTGATACTTGAATTTGCCACGCCTTTTAAAATTGCGGACAAACCTTCTAAATGGTTGTGAAAATAAATTTCTTTCCATTCTCTTGATTTGCTATCCACAAGCAGCTTATCCCACAGCACCGTTCCATTGCGATCCAAAACGCGCCCAAATTTCGCTTCGCCATATCTCTGTTTTTGGGTTCTGTCCACATAATAAACTTTGTCGCTAAAAATTTGAATATGAGCCAGCTTGCCGATGAAAACAGCAGTCGCCAAAAAAAGAAAAATTCCTGTTATTATTAGCCTCGCCTTCATTTTGCATACCCCGTTATTTTAGTTGCCACTCCATGCACCCCAAGACCTAGATGAAACGCCACGGTATCTATTCTCTTTCTTGAGCACAGACTATCTATGCTTTTTTCCACCAAAGCCAAATTATAACGTACCATGGAAATGGAATCTTCCAAATCGCTCTCGTGCGAAATCAAAGCCGTGAACTTATTGTTTTCCATTTTCATTGGAACCGCCAGTACAAAAAGAACACAGAAAAGAAGAACGGTAATTATAATCAGTTTTTTCATTGCATCCTCCTAAATCCTTTCATAAACTCTAAGTGAAGCGGAACGGGAACGGGAATTATTTTTCAATTCTTCCACGCATGGAGTCACAGGCTTTTTATTCACTTTCTTTATTTTTCTGTTGTTCCCTCCGCAAACGCAAACAGGTAAATTGTTATTGCACAAACAATTTTTTTCAAAAAGCGAAAGAACTTCTTTCACAGTTCTCGCCTCTTTTGAGTGATAGGTTATTATGCAGAGCCTTCCGCTGCTTTTCAAGCAATGCACAGCAGCTTCAATGCTCTTTTTAATCTCTGAAATTTCCGAGTTCACTTCCATGCGAATAGCCTGAAACACTCTGGCTTTTAAACTGTTCCAATCTTTTTTTCTGCTCGCATAAACTTCCTCTATGGCAGAGTTTAAATCCGCTGCCGTAATTTTTCTGTCTTCTCCCTTTGCGGCCGCAACCCCCGATAAAATAAGCCTTGCCAGGCGACCGGACATTTCTAAATCTGAATTTTCCTTCAAAATTTTTGCCAATTCTTTTTCGGAAATTCTTTCCAAATAATCCTGCGCACTTTCACCTGAACCTGAATCCATCCGCATATCAAGGGCTTCGTTGCCTGCAAAGGAAAATCCTCTGTTCGTATCTATTTGATGAGAACTTATTCCCAAATCGTAAAGAACGCCGCCTAGAGCCTCTGGCGCAAGCTCTTTTCCCAAATCCGAAAAGGGCTTGTGGTGGTAGATTATTTTTTCGCCGAACCTTGCGAGCCTAGCTCTTGCCGCAACGAGCGCTTCTATATCTCTGTCGAAGCAGTGTAGCTTTTGACCCTCGTTCAGAAGCTCTGCTATTTTTTCCGAGTGACCTCCCCCACCTAACGTACAGTCTGCATAGTCATAACCATGCCTTATGCATAAGCTCTCTACGCATTCGTTCAAAAGTACGGGAATGTGGTAAACTCCCGCACTCATAGCATCCACTCGTAGCCTTCAAAGTTATCTTCTTTGTTTAAAATATAAGGTGCTGCCTTCTCAGAATTGGAAATAATAATCACGTCTCCATTGCCAGCAAACACAACGTCTTTGTCTATGCAAGCGTATTCCTTTAGCTCTTTTGGCAAAAGAAAACGGCTTTGCTTTTCGTCCAAAATAACTTGGCGGGTACTGGAGAGTACTTTTCTGCGGAAATCATAATTTTTTTTTGTCGGTTCAAGTTCCTTCAATTTTTCCGCCCAAGCGTTGTAATCAACCTCCCTGCGTAGGTGCAAAGTGTTGTCTAAGCCAGGCGATATGTAAAATTCTTTTTCCGATGGAATGAGTTTTCGAAAAGAGGCAGGCAGGGAAACTCTACCGTTCCCATCAACTACCGCTTGCTCATTTCCTTGGAAATTCATAGCCTTAAATATAGAATTTTTTTACCCTTTTTACCCATTTTTAATTATTTTATTTGTTTTTCACCCATTTTCACCCAGAAGCAAAAGAGTTTTCCAAAAGAATCAACAATGAGCTAACACCCACCTCTCAAAATACTGAACTTATGTTCAGGTATAATGTTTCCCCGTTAGCTCTCCGAGCGGAAAAAACGGGGGGAGGCAATGGTGATTTCGTTAAGAAATCACCATGCAAGGGGGGCTTTTTTATATTTTACAATTTTTATGGACACGGACGTTTCCTCCGAACAGCTCGAATGGCTAGAAAGCAACCACATTTTTGACAAGGATGCCGCTGCTCCACCTGTTCGCAATGTCCATGTGAAAAAAATCAAGATAAAAAAGAAAAGAACCTCGTTCTCCGAGCCATCTGCGGATTCCGAAATAGATTTGCACGGATTGGGATTGGAAGAAGCCGTTTGCAAGGTTCAGCTCGAATTGGAGCTTGCCAAAAAAAACAAGTGGAAACGCATTCGCATAGTTCATGGCATAGGGGAAAAATCCGGCGGAGTTATACGCAAAATCTTGGAACAGAAATTCCGCTCAGAATGGAGTGGTTGGGTTAGCGAATATCGCTACGAGAGAAATAACCGTGGATCAAGTTTGGCTACTATAACCAACCCTTGAATGGTTATCTAATAGTTGCCTTGTATCTGTCTATCAGGTATTGCGGGCAAGTCACCTCTTTGTAGAGCATAGTTGGATTGCCAGCCGCTTCAAACCAATCCACATAGAACAAGCAACCATTCCTTAAAGTAGCATTCGTGAACACGCTGTTGCACTTGTTTGTAAGGCACTGTTTGTATGTAGAAGCATTATAATTGCTCTCTTTTTCGCAAGTACCCAACAAACCACCGTACTGCTCGCCCAGTTGACTTGTGGAAACATCGATTTGGCTGGAGAAAGCATTATACTGACCTACTCCGCCGCCGGGTATTAAAACATCAAATTGCCCTTCACCCACATCGCCGCCTTTGTTGCTGGTCATAACAATCAAGGTCTTGCCTTTAATTTTTAGATGGTTTGCATTAGCCGGGTATCTAGAACCTCCGTCAAATTGCAGCTCAAAGCATTTACCGCATTGGTCTGTTGGGGCAGCCGCAAAAGCATAAGCCAGGTTATCGTTCACCTTGTGCGGGGTAAAGTCAAAACAGGTATAGGAATTTCCACCAGTGCAACTGCTCCCATCATTGGCAGCTGTTTCGGTAGAGCCGTCTCTTCCGCAAGACCTGCAACGGTCAGTGCTGGCCAAGGGAGGGTACTGTGTTTTGCCGTTCCACGAACAGCTCTGTTTGCAACCGTCCCAGTAACGGGAAACCCAGCCGCTTTTTTGAGCAGCTTCGTTTTCGCCTTCTGGATTTTTTTCTGAGCAACCAAAAAACAAAATGGCTGCAAGCGCTATAAATACTAAGTGCAATTTTTTCATAATAAGAGCGGCGGACCGGGCTCGAACCGGCGACAGTCAGCTTGGAAGGCTGAAACTCTACCTACTGAGTTACCGCCGCGTGTGCGTAAAATATAGCAAAAAATACAAAGCCCGTCAAGGGCAAACACAAAAAGCCCGTCTGGCGAGGCCAGACGGGGGAACCTCCAAAGGAGTAAAAGGTTCCGTTAAACCAATTACCCATTTATAAGGGTCAGCGCCGTTTGCGGCAAAGTATTTGCCTGCGCTAACATACTAGTCGCCGATTGCACTAGGATTTGATTCCTTGTGAATTGGGTTGTAGACTCCGCAAAATCGGTATCTCTGATGCGGCTTTCAGCATCCTGAGTATTGAATTCCAAGCTCGCGATATTGTTAATCGTGTATTCCAAGCGATTGATATATGTACCTATCTTCGCTCTAACGCCGCTAACACTTTTGATTATTTTGTCCAACCGGTCAATGGCTTCAGTCGCGTTGTTCTGCGTTTTAATGTTCTTGGTGGAAAGTCCAAGCGAACCTGGGTTAAAAGACAAGTATGTAACCGTCATTTCGTTTGCCCATTTGCCACCCATTCCAAAGGAATAATTGGGGCCTATATGCAAGGTATAGGAAGCGGCATTGCTCATATCGTTTTCAAGCATATTGCTATATAAGAACAACAAGCTATCTGAGCTGGGTTTTGCATTGTTATTGACTATTATATCCAACCGTTCTTTAAGCGCCGCTGCAAGCTGCCTATCTTTGGTGGATGGGAATCTACTTTCATCATCAGTATCACCGATGGCATCAATTGCCTGTTGCAATGTATCCATCAAACTGCCGGACTCGTACTCACCCACAGGAGGATAAGGAGGAGCGCCAGTCTGTCTAATTGTATCTATACTCGTGCCTGCGTTAAAGATAGCTTCAAGTGCAGCAATAGCTGTATTGATAGTAGATGGATCGGCAGTGGATGTGAAACCAGAACCGTCACCGCCAGCCGAACTACCAGCAACCAAACGCTTCAACTTATCTACCTCATTTCCTATTTCCATGTGCAATTCTTCTTTATTTCCAGTAGCACCAAAGCTGAGGTTCGGGTCTTCTGACCAGTTCAGCATGTTTTTGCCGTTGTAGTCCGTTGTTTTTGCTATGCGTGAAATTTCTTTTGTGAGTTCCTGAAACTCCAAATCCAAATATTTGCGCTCAGTGCTTGTGAGCGTGTCGTTGGCAGACTGTATGGCAAGCTCGCGTTGGCGTTGCATAAGGTTGGTGATTTCCGCCAAGCCGCCTTCCGCAATTTGCAAGGCTCCTATGCCGTCCATGGAGTTTTGTTTGGCTTTTCCCAAGCCGCGAATCTGTGTTCGCATCTGCTCACTCATAGCGAGACCAGCAGCATCGTCTTGGGCACGGTTTATTTTCAAACCAGTGGAGAGTTTTTCCAAACTCTTGCCCATGGCACTGTTGTTGTTGCGCAACGCATTCTGCGTTATCATCGCGTTAATGTTGTGATTGATTTGCATAACAAACTCCTTTGCATGTTAGAAAGGCTCCAATCAAAAGCCCTTCATGTGTTTCTGTTAAGGTTATATGCAATAACCGTGCCAGAATTTAGGAGTTTATTTATCAAAAACGGGGGGAGGAACGGAGCTTTCGTTAAGAAAGCTCTGTTCAAGGGGGGCTTTTAATAATCCGCACATTGGGGAGAACCACCGTAGCGGTCGCCTTCTATTTCCAAAAGTTTTGTGTTGTTTGTCCAGTCTGCGCCCTTGTAGCCGGTATTTTCCCACTTTAGGCGTGCTATGACCTCGCCTGTCTTAAAGTCTATGTATTCCCAAGTTAGGCCGTCAGCTGATTCTTTGTCTGCAGTACCCCAAAGAAGATGCACTAGGTTTTTGTTCATACCCTCGGTTACACATCCAGCTAAAAAACTTCTCTTCAGCTCGGGATCTATACCATAGCCCTCTTGCACAACATCGTAGCTGCGCTCGTCTTCGGGGATGCCCCTTTCTATTAAAATGGGCGATTGGTGCCTATTGGCGCATGAAATAAGCGCCATTGCCGTTAATGCTGCTAAAATGGTTTTATTCATATCTGAAAAATAGTATTTTTTATGGCAGTGCGACAATTTTTTTTGATTTTTGCCTTATTTTGCTCGGCTTATGCTTTCAGCGCGCCCAATATGAAGATTGGGCCAAACCTTGAGTATGGAGCGTATGGAGCTGCTGCCCCAGCGGATTTTTATGGGGGTTTTGTCCCGAGGTTGAATACAAACCTAGATTTTTCATGGATTGAGCCTCTGGGCGCAGATGGCTACGGCACATGGATCCCCAATAAAACGAAATACTTAAAGTTTATGGTTGGAGCGGAACTCTCCCCTTTTTATGGAACCTTCAGGTTAGGGGCTGGCGTAGCCCCATTACCGCCTCCTTTTGCCGTTTTGGAACTCAGCTTTCTTTATTCCAACGAAAATTTGTTCTGGAGTGATGTAGAGATGCCTATGAAATCCGGTGAGTCGCCTTCAATAAATGAAGCTTGGGATGCCGGGTATCTGTTCGGTAAATTTTACAAGAATTCACTATATTCGCAAATACAGAGCTACGATGTGAGGCTAGGTGTAAGACATACTTCAGAAGTTTTATACCTATCTTTTATGCTCCATTTTGCACTTATAGATATATTTTCTGATTATGATAATAAGAGCTTTGACTATATGTTCGGTATTCCACTCTTTAGCAGGGATTATGCGTTATTCGAAGAATTGGCCGTGATTTATAACTTTGACGAAACATTTTCGTGGAATGCGGAATTTACTGCAATGTTATCCGGTAGGCAATTCAATTTATACAAGCCGTTTAAAGACTACGGTAAAGAGCAGCTTTCTTATTATATAATATCCACAGGCCCATTGTGGAGATTTAGCGGTGGCAGGTCTTTGCTTTCCGTGAACCCCGGTTTTTTTATACGCAGCAGCAAGGATAATACTATTAAAGATTCCTTGAAAGAGAAAATTTTGCTATCAATTCAGTACAAGCACTTTTGGGATCTAAAGTTTGAAAAGGAATAGCATTGCCGTATTTAATCGCATAAAAGAAGCCTGCCAAATTTCTGGAAGGGAGCCAGCAAGCGTGCGTCTTGTTTGGGTGAGCAAAACGCAGCCCATCTCTGCGGTGGAAGAGGCAATATCTTTGGGCGCAACGGAGTTTGGCGAAAACAGGGTGCAGGAGGCTTTGGAAAAATTTTTGCCGCAAAGGGAGGGCATAATTTGCCGCATAATAGGCCCTGTGCAAAAAAATAAATTGCGAAAAGCAGTGCAGGTTGCGCAGGCCATAGATTCCGTTGCCGATTTAGAGAGCGTGCTTAAGCTGGAGGCTCTGTGCGAAGAAGCGAACAAAAATCTGGAAATTCTCTTTCAAGTAAACGCCTCGGAAGAAGCTACTAAAAGCGGGCTTTCTATGCAAGCTGCTTTTGATTTTTTAAACGAGCTGCCACAACCCAAAAGGCTTGTTTACAAAGGGTTGATGACCATCGGCAAAAATACCGGCAATCCAGAGGATTCCAGAACCTGTTTTGCTTTTTTGAGAAATTTGAGAGACAAAATTTTTAATTCGCAAGCGAAGTTTGCGAACTTCACAGAACTTTCAATGGGCATGACAGACGATTTGGAAGTGGCAATATCCGAGGGTTCAACCATGGTCAGAGTTGGAACAGCGTTGTTTGGCAAACGGGTTTATTAGTGGGTTTATTTACTAAATTTTATCCGTGTTTTTAAACGTTGTTTGGATTTTGTTTTTTGCGGGCGCATTTATAGCCTGCCTTATCCAATGGCTTTTTTTTGGCAACAGCGGAATTTTCAACGAGGTTATGCAAAGCGTTTTTAGCATGTCTAAAACGGCTTTTGAAATTGCCATAGGCTTAACAGGAATTTTGGCTTTTTGGCTTGGGATAATGAAAATAGGCGAAAAGGCTGGTGCGGTTCAAATGCTAGCCCGATTGGTTTCCCCTTTGATGAAACGGCTTTTCCCAAGCGTCCCGGCAAACCATCCCGCAATGGGCAGTATGCTCATGAACATAAGCGCAAATATGCTCGGGCTGGATAACGCCGCCACTCCTCTTGGTTTAAAAGCCATGAAGGAATTGCAAGACATAAACCCTAACAAAGATACCGCGAGCGATGCCCAAATTTTGTTTTTGGTTTTGAACGCGAGTGGCTTAACGCTCATTCCGGTTAGCATAATGACTTACAGGGCAAAACTCGGAGCAGCAAACCCCGCCGATATTTTTTTGCCGATTTTATTCGCGACATTTTTCAGCACCGTGGCTGGGATTTTGGTAACTTCCTTTTTTCAAAAAATTGAAATAAAAAATATGGTTTTCATATCTTGGTTTGTTGGTCTATGCGCAGCGGTGTTTGGGACTCTTTGGTATTTTTCCACGCTCTCGGCAGAGGCAATGGGTGTTGCCAGTGCGTTTTTGGGTGGCATAATTTTATTTGCCATTGTG
>JAITFO010000020.1 GCA_031281265.1 Candidatus Fibrimonadaceae bacterium | reverse complement strand
AACGTTTGCTACAAGCTCAAGATTGCCGTTGCTTTTGGTTTTAAAAGAATCGGAAAGCCTAAATTCCTTAAAATCGGGAAACTCATCCCTTCCGTTGTACAGAACTATGAACTCCGGCGTAGGAATTTTTATCAACTTTTCTCTGTACAAATCCTTGCCTTTTGTTATTCGCTCGTATTCCCTTCCTAAATATATAAGCATCCTAAGCGGTATGTTGTTATTTATGCTCGACTGGTGCTCAATGAGCACTACAAGCCTGTCGTTCACCACGAAAGCTACATCGTTCAATTGCCCTTTGAATAGGGCATCTGAAAGTGTCACTATCTCTATTTTTGTGTCTAGCGGGTAGTTTTGCCCTGTCACGGCATTGTAGAGTTCCAGCGCGGCAGGTGGCTCGCCGAACAGCAGCGAAAAAACGCTGGCCTTGTGATTACGGTTGACTTTGACTTTGGTCATTCTTATTCTCCATCTAAAGGTTCATTGCCTATTAGACGCTTGTCAAGCCGAAAAAAAATCAAAAAAGTGCATTTTGCAAACAGTTGTTGACGTTTTTTTTAAAATTTATACATACTTCTTCAAAATGTCTTTGCTGGAGGCAAAATAATCTATGCCGCTTGCGATTGTGATGAAGGTTATTATGCCCATCACTGAATAGGGCAGATACTCCCAAACTTCTGCCCAGTTGGGAATTATGGTGAAAAGCGGGTCCAAAGCTCCTACGAGGATTATCAAAATTCCTGTGCCCTGAATTGCGGTTTTCCATTTGCCGCTCCTGCGGGCGGGCATGGTCATTCCTTCGTTGGCTGCCAAAGTTCGCAGAGTTTCTACGCTCGCTTCTCTAAAGTAAATGAGTGCAACCATCCAAACCGAGGAGTAGCCAGAAGCCAAAAAGCACAGGAACACGGTCATATTTGAGATTTTATCGGAAAATGGGTCAAGGTATTTGCCAAGCGTGGAAACTTCGCCCCATCTGCGCGCCAAATATCCATCTAAAAAATCCGTAACCATAAAAGCTACAACCATAATCAAAGCTAAAATTTTAAACACCAAGCTGTTGTCTTGGTAATTCAAATTGCCATCGTAAAAGAAAACCCATAAAAACACAGGAGTTAAAACTATGCGGCTCATCGTCAGCTGATTTGAGATAGACAATGGCTTGCGATGCTCAGGGTCGCGGTAGTAGCGGTAGCCAAAAGATACGCTGGAGGCAAACATCAGGAGTATTGACAATCCCATGCAAATCTGCTCGTAATACTCCAACTCCAAAACATAGACTAACATAGTTGTATTGATGCTTAAAGTGGCTACCCTAGACCAAAACCCGCTTTTAAAAAAATGCATTCCTTCGCGCAGCATAGAAAGCAGGTAAAGAGTTCTGATCATAACTCTGGATAAGAACAAAACGCAGCCAACGGCGAGCATTTTATCAGGGCCGTTTTCGCCTAGCGAATCTTTTATAAAAATACAAATCATCACCGTAAAAGCAAAAATCCCTTCGATGAATGATAGCCATAACTGGTAATATGGTTTTTCTGTGTCTTGCTGGCGAACTCTAAAGGATAAGTACCATGCACCGATTAAAATTATGCTTATATTTACGGCAGCGAGTTTTAAATATCCTTCCCACAAAAAATAAAAAACAGGGAAATAAGCTACTATGCGAAGTATTCGCAACCCTCGGCCGTATAATTGCCTATCCACGAAAAAACCTGGCATCGTATGGGAAAGATAGAAAATTACCGCCTGTGCTAAAACACTTCTTCTGCAAGGGTTAGCCTTGTTCCCTGCTTCTCTGCCATGTCCGGCAGTTTTTCTAAAAGCGCTATGCTTTTTTCCGTAAGCTCAAAGAGCAATACCGCACTGCCATACGTGCGCGCCGTTCTGAGCGTTTTTTTTATCTGTTCTTCAGATTCTATGTCTAGATAATCTTTGCGGCACCGGAGTTCTTTTTTTAAACATTCCATTGGAGAAAGACTCGCTATCCCTCTTTTGCTCAAATCCCAAAACCACATTTTTTTTGAAAGCAATGTATTTCCGAGCATTTCCATAGAGGCTGGGTGAACCAAAAAATCTTCCCCGTTAAAAGCCGCAAAGCCGCTCGGATTATCATATTGCTTCAAAATTTTTTCAAGCCTTTTGGCGAGTTCTTTTTCGTTTGCAAGCCCAAGCGGTATTTGATATTTTTTTTCCACGCTGTATATATTTTCGCTGCTCTCCATTGGAATCCAGGGAATTATATTCACATTTAATTTTTTCCCAGCTTCCAAAAGCTCCGGCCTTGAAGAGGGAATCAACAGATTGTAGGTGAAATTTAATCTATCCAGTATTTCCGGTTTATTATTCAAAAGTTTATTCCGTTCGCGTACAGCCAAAACAACCGCTAATTTAGAGGAATTGGGCTGCCATAGCGAATCTATTATGCGTATTTCGGTGAGTGGGTAAATTCCCTGTTCGCCTTCGTATTTTAAAAGGGCGGCGCGTCCGTTCCTGATTTCTTTCATCAGATGGATTGTTCCCTTGCACCTTTCAATTTCTCTGGCGGCACGCAGCATATAGTTTGGGATTGACATACCGTTTGGGACAAGCCATATTTCGCCTACGGCATTTGTATCCGCTTTTGGATTTCTTGGTGTTATTTCCTTGTGTACATTTAGGACTTTTTTGAGAGTTTTATTTAAAAGTAGGGCATCGCTTATGCTGGTTTCCAACGCTTGCACCTGTGGCTTGCCTTTTCTGCCAAAATCCGTGCCTAAGCCGATTCCGAGCAAAACGGCGAGCAAAAACACCGCCATTCCAACCAAAATTTTGAGCGGAATATTATGCAACATATAAGAAATATAAAAAAGCTAATAATTTACTATCTTCTCTTTGCAAACAAAAAACAGGAGTTATTATGGCTATTACCAAAGTTTGGTTGGATGAATCCCAAAATGAGTGTTCAATGTGCGGTGCTTGCGAAGCGGCATGCGATGCCGTTTTTGAAGTTCCAGAAAAGGTTAAGATTAAAGCAGGTGCAGACCTTGCCGCAAATGAGGCCGGGATAAAGGACGCTGCGGATGGTTGCCCTGTTGGGGTTATAGCTTACGCCGTGGATGGCGGTAGCGCAAGGGCAAATTAAACATGTCCGCTCTTGTAGGCATACTCAGCGGCTCAGCTTCTGACAAATCGGTTGTGGATAAAATAACATCCGTTTTAGACGAACTGGGCGTAGCTTGGGAATATTCGGTTTTATCCGCGCACCGCACGCCTAACAAGGTGGCTCGCTATTCAAAAGAAGCCGATGGCAGAGGCTTGAAGGTTTTAATAGGCGTGGCTGGCCTTTCTGCCGCTTTGCCGGGTTGCCTTGCTGCGCACACCACATTGCCCGTTATAGGCGTTCCTTGCGATGGTGGCGCCCTTGGTGGGGCAGATGCTCTTTACTCGGTGGCTCAAATGCCGCCCGGGATCCCTGTGGCTGCGGTTGGAATTGGGAATGGCAAAAACGCCGCGTATCTGGCGGCATCAATTCTATCAATTTCAGATCAGGGCATAAAAGAGAAATTACAAGCCTACCGAAAGAGTTTAGGCGATGAGTAATGCTCAGAAAAATACTTACGAAAGCCCTTTGCTTTCCAGATATTCCTCTAGCGAAATGCTGTTTTTGTTCAGCCCGCAGTTCAAGCACCAAACTTGGCGCAAGCTGTGGATTTGGTTAGCCGAGGGAGAAAAAGAACTTGGGCTTCCAATAACAGAAGAACAAATAGCAGAGCTCAAAGCCCACGAAAACAATATAAACTGGGAAAAAGCCGCAGAGGAAGAAAAGCGCCGCCGCCACGATGTTATGGCTCATGTCCACGCTTACGGCTTGCAGGCTCCAAAGGCAAAGGGAATAATACACCTCGGTGCTACAAGCGCTTATGTGGGGGATAACACCGATTTAATCCAAATGCAACATGGCTTGGTTCTGATTCGCCGCCGTTTGTGCAGGGTTATAGACAAACTTTCAAATTTCGCTTTGGAATATAAAGCCATGCCAATTTTGGGGCGCACGCACTTCCAAGCGGCGCAGCTCACGACCGTTGGCAAAAGGGCTGCGATGTGGATACAGGATTTGCTCATAGATTTAGAGGAAATAGACCACTTGATAGAAATTTTGCCATTTAGGGGAGTTAAGGGAACAACAGGCACTCAAGCCAGTTTTATGGAGTTGTTCGATGGCAATCACGAGAAGATTAAAAAATTGGATGCTTATGTGAGCGAAAGAGCTGGTTTTAAAAAAGTTTTGACTATAACGGGGCAAACTTATACCCGCAAATTGGATTATATGGTGAATAACGCCCTAGCTTCTCTTGCTACCAGCCTTAGCAAATTCGCAACGGATTTACGCATAATGCAAGGGCTTAAGGAAATGGAAGAACCGTTTGAAAAAGATCAGATAGGTTCGTCTGCAATGGCATACAAAAGGAATCCCATGCGTAGCGAACGTATATGCTCGCTTGCCCGCTTTGTAATCGCTTTACCTCAAAGCACGGCTTTTACGCAGAGCACGCAGTGGTTTGAACGCACCCTTGATGATAGCGCAAACAAAAGGCTTGCCATTCCCGAAGCGTTTTTGGCGAGCGATGCCATGCTCATCTTAGCGGAGAATGTAGCGAGCGGAATAGTTGTTCATCACAAAATTATAGAGAGGCACATAAACGAGGAATTGCCCTTTATGGCAACGGAGAATATTTTGATGGAAGCGGTGAAAAAAGGTGGCGACCGTCAAATTCTGCACGAGGAAATCCGGGAACTCTCGCAGCAAGCTGCATACACGGTTAAAGAAAAGGGCTTGGACAACGACTTGCTCGAACGTATATTGTCTTCGGATAAATTTGGGTTAGAGCGGAGCGATTTGGAACGCATTTTAGATTTAAAAAAATTCATAGGCCGTGCGCCGGAGCAAACCGAGGAATTTGTGAACTTGGAAGCAATGCCCGCCATTGGGAAGTTCAGTGATTGGAAAAGCAATGGTGGTGCGGAAGTGAAGGTGTGATTTTCTAGATTACAAAAATGCGCAAACTACATCAAAAGCAAATATTGGATTTGCTTAAAACTTTGGACAAGGCGATAGATGAAATAAAACGTTTGTTAAAGAATAATCAAACTCCGGCAGCCATCAATCTTTTAGCAGATTGCCAAGACGGTGCCGTTAATATCGGTGAATTTATAGAGGAAATACAAGGCGAAGGCACTAAAACAGTGGGGTTGCTCGTAGAATTTTCCGAAATGCTTTACAAAGCAAGCACAGAGATAAATGACGAAAGTACCAGAAATAAGTTTGCTAATCAACTTCAAGATAAATTGCGCCTTATTAAAAATAGCGTGAATAACGAATTAAAACCGGATAAAATTGAGATAGCTTTTTTCCCTTATAAGGCTTCTATGTGGGATAGCCTTGAAAGCATTTACCTTGCTGCAAAAAACGACCCCGCTTGCGATGCGTATGTTGTGCCAATCCCTTATTACGACCGTTTACCCGGCGGTGCGTTTGGGCAAATGCACTATGAGGGTGCGGAATATCCGAGCAATATTCCAATTACAGACTGGCAAGCATACAATGTGGAAGAGCGCAAACCGGATATTATTTTTGTGCATAATCCCTATGACGCTAACAATTATGTCACGAGCGTTCATCCTAATTTTTATTGTGAACGGCTGAAGGATTTGACGGATTGCTTGGTATATGTGCCATATTTTGTGTGTACCGGAGACGAGGTTTCGGAGCATTTTTGCGTATTGCCGGGAACTTTATATACGCACAAGGTAATTGTTCAATCGGAAAGCATAAGGCAAGAGTATATTAAGTATTTCAAGGAATTTGAAAAAAAGAATAATTGCCGAGCGGTGTTTGGCAAGCCAGAGGATAAATTCGTGGCACTTGGTTCCCCAAAATTTGACAAGGCTATAAACTCCAAGCCAGAAGATTTTGCATTGCCGCCGGAATGGCAACGGCTGATTATTAAACCGGACGGCACAAAAAAGAAGGTATTTTTTTATAACACAACCATAGCTGCAATTTTGGATGGCGATGAAAAGTATTTGCAAAAAATTCGCCATGCCTTGGGTGTATTTCGCAATGCGCCCGATGTGGTTTTGTTATGGCGCCCGCATCCGTTGAATGAGACCACTTATCAAGTGATGCGTCCTAGATTGCTCGATGAATATGAGCGGATAATAGGGGAGTACAAGAGCGAGGGTTGGGGTATTTTTGATGACAGCCCCGATTTGCACCGAGCCATTGCGTGGAGCGACGTGTATTATGGAGACGCAAGTTCGGTTATGGCGATGTTCGACGCGGTGGGTAAGCCAGTGGTGATGCAGAATGTGGAGGTGGGGGAGGATGTGGAGACAGAGCGGAATAAATGGCTACAGGAGAATTTTTTGGACCGAGTATTTTTTTATAGACTTTTCGTTGTTAACGATGAAATTTGGTTTTGTGATAATCATTCCAATTCATTTTTTAAGATGAATAGGGAAACTTTAGAACATGAGTATGTAGAGAGTTTCGCTTATTCGTTGTATAATTATTCGTACTTAGTCGGAACGTTTTACAAAGAACGGATGTATTTTGTTCCGCGTTTCACAAATAAAATTGCTGAATATGATATTCAAAAAAAAACAATGGCTTATATTCCTTACGACAATATAAAAAGTGATGCTAATTTTCAGACAGCTTTAAATTATGGGAAATATATATATTTTACGCCGTATAGATATAAAGCAATTATGCGACTTGATACAGAATCAAGGCAAATTGATTTCTTTGATGATTGGTTTGAACCTTTGAAGCAATTAACTACAGATGAAAAACAACTTTCCTTTATCATACCTATCAAGATAACTGAAAATACAATTATGTTTACCGTCTGTGGAACAAACGCTGTGGTGGAATTCAATATGGAAACTCTTAAATCTAAAGTTTATGAAATTGGTCAAAAGGCTTATCAGTATAATGGTATATGTTATGATGGCATAAATTATTGGCTATCTCCTCTTTATAATGGACCTGTTGTAAAATGGAATCCTGATGTCGGAGTTATAAAAGAGTTTGCGAATGTTGTAGAGGGTTGTTTACCAAATGACATAAGTTTTAGGCCTATTATATTCAGTGAAGGATATGTGTGGTTATTCCCCCATTATTCTAAACGAACACTTAGAATAAATATTAAAACAGATGAAGTATTGGAAGTAGAAGAATTAAATCCAAATTTTATTGAAGGTGAATCTCGTGTAAATTCTGTAGCATATACCTGTTCACAAAGCATAGGAAGTGTAATTTATGCGTACGATGGAAGAGACGGGACTTTTATAGAATATAATTGCAAAACGCAAAAGAAACGTGAAAAAATACTTAAGTATTCACCAGCGGTGTTAGAAAAAATAAAACCAATGCTAGGCTCATTTCTTTACAGGGATATAGCAAAATGTCAAAAAGTATGGGAATATTACTATTATGAGCACCCTTCGTTTGTATTGTCTGATTGTATTAATTTTAATTATGAAATAAATTTTTACAATTCTGCCAAAAAACAACTTTTTAACGCTATGAATAACAACGCAGATGGCACGGCAGGGAAAATGATATTTGATTTTTTAAAATAATAATTCTACTATCCATTGTCTCTGAACAGATTTGATGTATAGTTATTTGCGATTTCTACATATTTTTGAATTGGACTTGTTTATAACCTATAAATTTCTATATTATCCCATAATGAGAAAAGTTGCTTACATTCCGTGTAAATTGAACAATGACAGAGTTCCTGGCAAAAATACTAAACCTTTTACTAATGGTTTACCGCTTTGCCAATATGTTTTTAATACTTTAAGCATTTGCGTTGAGAAAAATATCCTTAATGAAGTATATTGCTTCTGCTCTTCTCCCGAAATTCAGGATTACTTTCCGAAAAATTCACAGCTTAAATTTTTACAAAGAGATAAAAGTTTAGACCAATCAACAACTCTAATAAACGAAGTGACAAAGAGTTTTATAAACAAAATTGAAGCAGATATCTATGTTATGGCACACGTCACCTGCCCATTTATACAAGAACAAACAATTAAATTAGCAATTGATTTTATTGAATACGATAATTTTGATAGTGCTTTGCCAGTTAAAAAGATTCAAAATTTTTTATTTGACAAAAACTTCAAAACTTTGAATTTTTCCACATATTCAAGACCTAGAACCCAAGATTTGGAACCACTGTTTGAGCCAACAAGCGGTTTTTTTGCATTTAACAAAAATGTTGCAAAAAGCGGCAGAGAAATAGGCGATAACCCAAAATTAATTGAGGTTGCTCCATTGGAGCAGATAGACATAGATTATCCCGAAGATTTTGAATTTGCGAATATAGTTTTCAATGGATTACACACTTTGCAAATAAAAATAATATAAAAGTATTTGAAAATATAGCGGCGTTTCTATCTATACTAGAATAGCAACGCTGAAGCCATCGCCTATGGGAAGTAAAGATAAAGGCTTGCCTTGCGCTTTTTCAAAATCAAATACTGCCTCCCTAACTCCTTTATAGTTATCATTAAAATAATCGTGAACAAGAATTACGCCACCATTTACCATTTTTTCGTAAAAGAAATTTAAGCCAGCTAAAGTTGGTGCATATAAGTCAAAATCAAGATTAACAAAACAAAATTTATCCTCTATTCCTTGTGCAGTTTCAGGAAAATATCCTTTATGAATCACTGTATTTTGTGGGTGTAATAGTTTTGCAAGTACAATTTGCTCATTAGTTGTACATAAATGCTTTGCATCAAATTGGCTAAAATTATTCTGCTTTTCCACAACAATGTCTTTTTCGTTAAAACCTTCAAAAGTATCAAAAAGATAAAGTTTTTTATTTGGAAAGATTCTGTTTATTTCTTTGGCAAAATCACCTTGAAATACTCCTCCTTCTGCAACAGAGCCTTCGATATCTTTTCTCATTGCTACAAAATTCTCTAAAAATATAATTCTGGATTTGATTGGAATTTCAATGAATTTAGTTATTATTCTATGCCTTTGCACACCCATAGATTCTAATTGGTTTATTATTCCTTCTCCGTTTATAGAGGCAACTAAAATGTAATCAAATTCTGTTTCATTTACAGTTTTGGGAGCAAATATAACATACTCCTCAATAAATTTTCCCCATTTTTGTTCGTTATTATCTAAAAAACCTAAAATATTATATTCTATTTTTGCCAATGGCAAAATTTGCATACCAGTAGAACCGCTACCGAAAATAAATGCAGAAGGCAATTTACAGCTATCCATTAAATATAATATAGCTATTTATTTTGGAATTGTCAAGGGAAACACATTATTTTTTATATTGGCAAAATTTCGTGATTAGTGTTATTAATGCAGTTATAACACTTTACGTTTTGAGGCATATTATTATTTAACAAATAAGTTCTTATTCTTTGCATTTTTTCACTGTTCCAAGCCTCTGCTAGAGAAATTTTATTCAAATCCGCCACAATCAATTCATTTTTCATATCAACGCAACAGGCACTTAAATAGCCATGAGCTGTTATGTTAATTCTCTTAAATGGATACGGGCAAATAGTATTGATAATTTTATATCTTGACCATAATTTTTCTTCCTTGTAAACTATGCCATTATTGACTTCATCGTACATTCCACCGCCTTGATTTACAGCTTTAACTATATAAATTTTATCTACAAAATCTCTCAGCAAATTTTCTAAAATTACCCCTTCACTTTTATTCATTGAATTTTCGGCAAAAGAGACGAAGATTTTAGCATTAGGATTTATTTGTTTTCTCAAAACAGAACAATCCTTTACGTTTTGTATAACTTTGTCAAAATCGTTTTTTCCATGTATTTTTTTATATGTTTCTGCTATGCCAGCACCTATTGAAAATTTTATGCTATTCAAACCGTTTATAAATAATTTTTCCATTCTGCTTTTAATTGCTAAAGCACCATTTGTATTAAACCATACATATTCAAAGCCGATTTTTTTGGCTTGCAAAATACAATCTTCGAGAATTTCTGACATAAATGGCTCATCTATTAAACCGAATCCACATTCTCTAACTCCAAGCTCATAAGCTTGTTTTAAGCAATCAATTACTTTTTCTATGCTTAAATGAGTTGGTTTTGGAATAGCTCTACGATATTGACAAAATATACACCTATGGTTGCAACTATTAGTTAATCCAAACAAAATATCATGGGGGGGAGGAGCTACATCCTCAATCGCTTTTGCGAAGCGTAATTCATCATTAGAGCATTCCATAAATACTTACACTCCTTAAATTATATGCGGTTTGCGTTACAGCAAGCGTTTCACAGGAATAATTTTTATGAAAAATATCGAAAATAAGTTCTGTTTCTTTATTCATCAAAAAATTTTGTGCATAACCATCAAAGCCTGCCAGCAATAATTTGGAAACTTTCCCACTCGCTGCAATAGCTAGGGCATAAAATAAAACGGAAAGTTTTGGAATTATGCAATATGTTCTTTCAAATTCAAAAGTATTTTCTTTAATATGTATGCCAAAATCCAAAAATTTAACTCCCTTCATTTCTTTTTTTAAAATTTGCGACATATTTGCCACCGATGTTATCAATGGCTGATTCAAGTCCTTATATATTTTGCAATCTGCCAACATCCTTGTGTAATGACACGCAATCCTAAAATCTATGAGTTTTGAATCTATGGCATTTTGAGTGTTGAAAGCTAGTACTAACGGTTTTTTTCGCTTTATGTAAGATTCTATAGCTTGTTTATGATTTAAAACACCTTGCCCTGTGGCTAAAATTAACAACTCTCTATTTTGCATTATTTTTTGCGGTTCCCAGGAGCCTTGAGAATTCTTTACTGGTAAATAGCGTTTTTGCTCCAATTTGGCTGGTTCATATTTTTTTGAATCATCTATTTTAAGTTGCTCTATTGTGGTTAAAATATCTTCTTCGGCAAAACGAATGTCATCAAGCATAGATTGAATATAAGTTGGATGTATGCCATATTTGCCAGCGAGAAAATAATATGGATTTTCTCCATAATTAAAATCGTTTTTCAACTGTTTAAAATATTTGTTGATTAATTTTAATAAATTCAATAGATTATTTGTTTTGCCTAATTCAACAATCAATTCTTCTGTTTTAGCGTTGCCAGCTCCGCGACCCATTCCAGTTACGGTAGCATCCAACCAAAGAACTCCGTTATTATAGGCGAGCATGGTATTCTGCAAAGCTCTGCCCATATTATTATGAGCATGGAACCCTAAATTACCTTTCCAACCTGTTCTTAGCCAAGATACAATTTTAAGAGTCTGCTCTGCGGTTAAACTGCCTAAACTATCTGCGAAATATAATACTTTTATTTTATATTTTGAAACCTTTTTTGTAAAATCTTTGATTTCTCGCTCGGTTTTATCTGCTATTTGCATTAAATTCAAACCAACTTCATACCCCATATTCACCAGCCAATTTACAGCTGGCAATACCAGTTCAACTTCTTCAAATTGCGCGGCAATGCGAACAATATCTACTCGCGATTTTTTTGATGGATTAGGAAATAATTTTTTTAAATTTAATTCTAATTTTCCGCCAGAAATCAATTCAGAAGCGTTCACCATCACAGCGAGTTGCAAGTTTTTTGGAATGTTCAATGTTTCAATATATTCATCAGTTGTAAAAGCAAGAGGTCCTTTAAAATTCTCATTTTTTATTGAACGAAAGCCCAACTCTACAACCTGAGCCAAGGGCGCAATGGTTTGAAGATAGCTATTCACTAACTCAGGCTTAAAATCCCAGTTATTGTAATAGCCGCCATCTCTAAAAGTACAATCTAAAAGAATAGGATCCTTTTTCATAAAACCTCATTATTTTGGAGAATATAGAAAATTAGGGAATTATATACGTGTCTATTGCGCAACGATTACCATTAAGAATTCATTAGAAATAGGCGGAATGAATAAAAGCTTCACTAGACGGCAAACCTCGTATCTTTTAAAACAATCCATCAAAATCCACACGCTCAAAAATTTCAAGTTTCCCGCCGCGAGTAGCATTGCGAATTTTTATGCCATGCGTTTCTGCATACTCACGAGCCACCGTGTATGCGCCATTTACAAGATCTCTTGTCAATGGAAAAACCATAGCTGATATATATTTTGCAGTAAAATAGTCTTCTACTTTATCTGTTATTAGTTCGCCATTTTTATCCACCATAACCCTGTAATTGTGATCCACTCCTAACAAATATATTTCACTAAATCCCATATATGCTGCTAACTGCAAACATTCATAAGTTACAGTAGCTCCGTATGACAATATGAAAGGCTCTTCGCTAAAAGTCGGTTTTATAAATTGCGATGGGAAGTAAACTATTCTATGATCCTTAGAATAAAAATATCCATTTTTCATATTAAAATTTTCAAGTTCGTAAATTAATCCATCTGCATAAAATACAGGGCATTCTATTTTTACATTTATCTCTCTATAACTTCTTCTTAAAACATCAGGATCGCCTATCACATAATACGAGGGTCTCCACACAGTTTTATCGAACATAAGATAAATTCTATTTGAGGCAAAGGTAAACTCATTTTTTAATTTATCCAAATCGCTTGCTAACAAACTCGGTCCATTGCCTATAATAAAACATCTTTTCCCTTTATGGCAATCTTTAAATTGCAATAATCTTTCATATTCATATCGAAAAAGCAAATAACCGTGCCAATCAAAAAGAATAAATGAATGACCCTGTATTAATCCTTTTTTTGCCAACACATCACCAATTTCTAAAGTATCTTTGCCAGAGGCTATAGATGTAAGAATAACTGAATTATCTATATCAATTTCATCAAATTTTTTAACTATCTTATTATGAAAAGGTTTCCCCTGCTTATTCACATCGCCATCAATAAACCCATCTATGCAATCATCAATATTAATATCAACAAGATATTTAAATCGCTTACAAATAAATTCCCAATGTTTGCCACACCCCCAAACATATACCTTGGCTCCCTGCGCAATTTTAGGGGTCATTTTTCCAAGTTCCGTGCGAAAATCAAAACTCATAAAACTCCGTTTAAAATCTAATGTAAATATAGTAAATCTTTACATAAAATCAAAACCCTGCCAAATCTGGATGGGGTAAGCCTCTTGCGGTGTCTGGCATATCTGTGAGAGCTTCCATATCTTCTTGGCTAATTTCAAAACCAAAGACATCTAAATTTTCTTTTATCCTATTAGGGTTTGTAGATTTTGGCAAGGGGATAACATTCATCTGCAAACACCAGCGAATGCACAGTTGCGAAACGGAAACTTGATATTTTTTTGCCAAATCTCGAATTAATGGCATTGAGAGTAAGTCTCCACCTGTGCCCCCCAAGGGGCTATACGCTTCAACTAATATTCCTCGTTCCTTGCAATACGCAAGAGTTTCTTTTTGAGCATGTCCAGGATGCAAGCGAATTTGATTTATCATAGGTTGAACGTTTGCTGTTTTTAGCAAAGCGTTTAAATGATGTGGCATAAAATTACTAACGCCAATTGCTCTTATTCTTTTTGCCGCATAAAGCTCTTCCATAGCCTTCCAAGATTCTGCATTGTGCTTTTCGTAGCCTTCTGCACGGAATTTTATTGGATTGGGCCAATGGATTAGGTATATATCCAAATAATCTAATTTCATCCATTTTAA
>JAITFO010000092.1 GCA_031281265.1 Candidatus Fibrimonadaceae bacterium | reverse complement strand
CCCCCCCCCCCCCCCCCCCCCCCCCCCCCCCCCCCCCCCCCCCCCCCCCCCCCCCCCCCCCCCCCCCCCCCCCCCCCCCCCCCCCCCCCCCCCCCCCCCAAAGTCTTTAACAGCAAATATATCTTTACGTACAGACGTACGTAAGAGAGCCTCTACAGGAAGCTCTGCAAATTCGTTTGCTGTTGTTGCGTGGGCAAAAGTCATAACCGAGGATAAATATAGATTATTTTTAAGAAAAACGGCGGTTTTTAACCAAAAATTCGGCTAAATTATGAGAAATAGGGTTTTAATGCGTAAATCACGGCTATTTTGTGCAGGTTTTGTGGGCTTTAGGCTTACGATTAAATGGTGAGATTATAACAAATGCCATAAATACTAACATGGCAACGGCATTTAAAGATATTCCCACGGGATTAACACAGCAAAATAATCACCCGCTAGACGGCAGAACTTACTATGACACTATAGAAGAAGCGTTAGCGGATAATCCATACACGGTCACCCTAAGCCCAACGCCGCTTGATCCTTCACGAACCATCATCGAGACCGCCCGCTTCATCGGTCAAAAGATGGTTATAGTGAATCCGCCTAACAGCGATTCCCCTTGCGAATACTGGTTCAAAGACGGCATAGAAGACAAGGATTTAATTGAATATCATTGTTGCGACTGCAACTCCACGGGCGCTGCGCTGCGCATCACAGGGCAGATAGCCGCTTGCGGTTATCATTATACTGCAAATCTTGTCTATAGAATAGGTGGTACCCCCTTGACGAATTTAGGTAAGAATGGCAGCCCGCCTGAATCTGTTCCGTTCAATGTGTGGGGAAAGGTAAAAGATCATTATGAAGACTATGCCTACACTCCAAAGGATTTAGATATATGGCAGAATCTGACGAACAAAACTTTTTGGATCTGGAAAAACGGAAAATGGTGCCAAATACTTGACAAATACTTGACAAACACTACAATTTCCGAAAATAGCGTTGGTGTCACGGATTATGCAGCCCTTGCGGTAACTAATAATGCCAATCTAATGATGAATGATAGAACAAACCTAGAACTTCGAAATTCTGGTTCTATTAAAGTATCTGATAGCGCAAACATAAGTTTACATGAAGCTGCAAATATTGATTTGGGCAACTCTGCTAAACTCTACGCTAAGGGCGCAGGAGCCATCAGCGGCTTGCAGGGAAGCGCTATTGGGGGTAATAAATTATATGAAAATGGGCGAGTTTACTTGCTAACAAAAGATTTATCCTTAACCGGATTAGATATACAGCTGAATGTATTCGATAGCTTTTTAGTTAACGACATATTTTATTTTATCGCTGAGAAAACGCTAGAGGGAGCAATATTTTTATCATATTTGGATATTGACGGAAATGAAGTTAGCGAAAAAATAGACAACAGCAATTCAGTTACGCTAATTTTATTGAGCAAAGAAAATGGCGTTATGAAATTCAAAAAACTTTCAGATACCGTTGCTCTTGATTTCAGCGAAGGAGTATATACTCAGCAAAGTTACAGCTCGGCAGAGCTAAAATACGGCACACTGACGTTGAAATCTGGTCGTGATTTAACCACTGAATTGGAAATAAATAGTGCTAAAATATCACAGTCTAAAGAAACATTCGAGAATGGCAGCAAAAAAATAACAGAGGAAAAGTCTTGTCTCGTAGAAGATCTTATAGACATAGCGAAAGGAGATAAGATTCCGCCCGCTTTGTCCAAAGGCACCCGCAATCAAATTGTTCTAGGCAACGGAGAGATGACGCCCGAAGAAACCGAAGACGAAGAAGAATTCAATGCCGCCAGCTCTTTGTTCGCCGAAGGCGGCGTTATGAATGACGCTCCCGATGTCTTATACGGCGAGTTTAGGAACAAAGGGCTTAGGATAGGCTGGGATAATGTAGTAGATCTGATTTTCAACGAAGTTTTTGACAGGCTAAATGAATTTGGCTTGCTTGGCGGCGGTGGTGGTAGCTTTGACTTAATCGCATCGGTAGCATTGGCAATACCAGTTCCAGTACATGGAAAATTGCTAGCAAATGAAGTTTCTATTACTAATAACGACCCGAGATACTACACCGGGACGATAGTGTGGGAGCCAGATGACGGAATCGCCAGCGGGCTTAAATCATACAAGGCTGTATTTACTATAGCCCCAAAATTCGGATTCCAGTTCCACCCTGCGACCGCTATCCTAGTAAACGGCGAGCCGCCGTCTAGTGCTGAAATGCAAACTGACTGGTCTATACTGATAACAGTCGATTTTGCTCCGACAGGCAATGTTCCGATTGACGAAATAACTTTAACATTCGACGAACCTACCGATGGAGAAAACCCTAATGACTAACAGTATAACAACCAATCCGGCAAACAAAGCAGCCATCGTTGACGAATGGTGGAGCAACCTCGACGGCTCTCCTATAACCTACTCTGCATTCACAGAAGGCGAGACATATCGCAAGAACATAAGCATAGAGTCCACAGACCCGATGTATATTATCAAGCCCGGCGACACTGCTATAACGATGAATGGCGAAACACCTGATGGCATCGAATACGACCCTGCGACTAAGCTGTTCCATATCACCAAGAGCATAGCAGCTATAGGCGCTAGAACATACAGCATCGGAATCAATCCGCTTGGAATATCTGGTGGCGACGTCGCGGGACATGAACAAGCACAAAGCCATAGACTATATGTATTTGAGTTCAATAAGCAAAGCATGTCATTTACTTCGGATAGCTTTAATCCTATACCGCTAACATCCTTTGCACCAAATGGATGGAATGCTAATTTAGCACTAAGTGATACGACAGGCAGTGCGTATAACAACGGCTTCATGGCTGATTTCTACCTAGACCCTGACAATGACTGGATATACTTTATGTGGCTGTATGCACCTGCTGGTAGAGGCTGGGATATAACAACTACAAGCACTACATTCGCAGTGCAGTTTGTAGTAGAAAGGTGTTCATTAAGAGGACTCTGCACCACTCGCACACTCAATGTCAATAGAGAGTTTATATACGCTGTTCAACCTGCTAGCAGAAGCATGCCGAATCTTATTAAGCAAGTGCGTTTGATTCCAAGCAGTGCTTCGCTGACGCCATGTGTGCTTCACATGATGTCTGATTCAAACATGATGATTCTGTCGCCGCCAAGTTGGGGCAATAATGTATCAATACCAATAGCCAACTTTATAACAGTGAATACAGCAAGTGGCTTATATAACTTAGCCTCTTCTCAGCTTAGCACTTTCTACAATCACAGAGAAAACCTATCAGTCGGGCATAGGCATTTAGTAGGAACTAACATAGGCTCTAATCAAATGACATTCTGTCTTACAAACACAGGGAGATCGACGAGCACCATGAGCGGCTTGCAGACCATCGGAGGAACAGCCGCCGCATCGACATATTCAAATGCTCAAATAGCAGTAAGCTGGGGCATCGTGAATGGAGTTAAAAACACTCAAAACATGATTGTTCATGTAGGCAAGCTGTTTGATGATGTGAATCGGTCAACGCAGTATTCATGGTCATGGGCGAATGTGCAAGCACAGCCAGGAATTAATGCAAGACGAGACACTTCCTCAAACCCCGGCGAAATGTTGCAAGGTGGACTAATAAAGCAGAATGGATTGCTACGCTGTGCGAGTGCTTTTGGTGGGACAACTAATTCTAACATAGCTGGTTTAGCTTTGCGCGATGATTCTTACTGGTATTTTTTCAAGTCAATGTTTCTTCCAAGCAATCAGTCTCTAGTATCACCAAGGACTTCATGCATATTCGATGTCGATGACAATGTATTCACTACAATCAGAGCTGGCGTAAGCGGCACTGGCCAGTATTATGTAGATACTTATAGATTTACAGCTCCTGAAACAGATCCTAATAGCATAGTTAGGGTGGGAAGTAGCACAATAAATATCAATAGATCCGCTGCTCATGCACTACTACAAAAGGTTATAACAGTATGATAACGAATCTCAACACAGACTGGATAGATCCGAAAGGCGGCATCACTGATCTTTCCGCTAAATGGTGACAATGAACCTTGTTCAAATATCGCTAACCAACAGATGCAACCTAAGCTGCGATTACTGCCCCATAAAACCTTGGCGCAATAATCCAGATTATCCAAACAAACTGACAAACGAAAAACTATTCCTGCTATTGGAACGCCTTGACCCAAAAGAATGGGCAATAGAGCTAACCGGCGGAGAGCCTGCTTTATACTCTGAACTAGATGAACTATTATACTGGCTGCAAGCAAATGGATTTTGTGGGCTTGTAAAAACAAACGGAACGTTGCCCATACGCAAAGTGCCTTCATTTAAAATAATAGCAGCTTTCCATAACTTGAACAACCCTCCACAATACTTTGACGAAATTTTAATAATAAATCACACATCAGATAGCGAAAGTAAAATTAAATGGTGCAGAGAGCGCAAAGTTCCATTTCAAGTCATAGAGCGAGACACGTATAGCAAACCAGCAAGCAAGGAAGATAAAAGCGACTGCAAGATAATGTTCGTAACTCCCGAAGGGCACAAAAGCGAATGCAATGCGGGAACTCAGCGAGTGCCACTGGAAGAGGCGGAAATTCCTTCACGTGATGCCTGCTCCGGTTGCAAAACATTCAAAGACTTCAATGTTTTTTTCAGGGATATATAATTCTCATTGTTTTATATGGTATTCAATTTTCTATATAATTTCAACATCGCAGTCTTCGATGTTGAGCGATTTATATATTTCAATATCGCAATCCTCAATGTTGAGTTTTTCGAGCATTTTCTCGCAGCAGCAGCATTTCGGAATGCCTAATGTGAAATGGTCGTGATTGTCTGTCTGAATCACTTCAAAAGTCGGCTCCGAGCACGGCGGCAATGAATGCACTTCTGTAGAAGGTTTTCCGGCTTGAACGGATTCTTTAGGCTTATAAACTTTTTCAAAAATTATATTAGATACCATTATTATTATTATTTATGCCACTAGTCTTTTCCAGCTAAGCCTAGCGTCCCAGCAACCAGCAACTAAACTATTCACCCTATCCATAGTCAAATATTTAACATTCCCTTCGTTGTGCTTAAAATCAAATTCGTCTGCATAACGCTGCAAATGCTTAGGCGACATATAATGAAAAGTTCCGTGATAGCCGCGTTTTAAAACCGCCCAAACGCTTTCTATAGTGTTAGTGCTAGCAAGCCCGTCTGTGAATTGACCAATTTTATGCCTTACGGTCAAGTGCTTGTAATCGTTCCCTAATCCGATATAAGACTTCCATTCGTCTGTACAAATAGTAGAATTCTGCTCAACGCTTTCTCTGATTATGCCTTGCAATGTATTTCCAGTCGTGTCAGGAATGACCATTGACGACAGCCTGCCGTTCCGCTCTATCATTCCGAAGACAGGAATTTTGCCTACAGGTCCGCGACCCATAGATTCCTTGCCTCTACGTTTATTTTTCAGCCTGCCGCCGATATACGTTTCATCGCATTCAACTATGCCACTTAAAATGAAATTCTTGCTTCTCATTGCGTTTCTTATTCTGTGGCACATAAACCAAGCCGACTTTTGCGTTATTCCAAGTTCTTTTGAGATTTGCATTGAAGAAACGCCTTTTCTAGCAGTCATAATCAAGTAAAAAGCCAGAAACCATTTATCTAAAGGAATTTTGCTGTTTTCAAAAATAGTGCCTGTTTTTACGTTGAAAGGCTTTTTGCAAGAATTGCATCTATGCTGACCTGCTTTTTTGCCGAAGCTACCTATTTTGCCGCTTCCGCATCTTGGGCAAGTTATGTTCCCATTCCACCTTTGATTTTCTAAGTATATCCTTGCAGATTCTTCGTTAGGAAATAGCCTAATCAAGTCTTTTATGCTTATGGCTGTATTCGGGCTGTATAGTTGCATATCTTCAGTTCTCGGCAATATCGTTTTGTGGCTAACTGAATATAATATATATTGATTTTAAGGTTTTTGTCAAGGGGTAAGCGCTAATTTTTCTGAATTTGCAGAAAAAATATGGCATTGCTAACAAATTGCTAGTATATTACTTAAAAATGCAGTTTAGGGACTAATGTAAAAGATGTATATAAGTCCCAAAAATTACTATAGTAGCCACTGATTAACTATGAATTTCGTTGTGGCGTTTCCCCCGTTAGCTCTCCGAGCGGAAAAAACGGGGGGACGAATGGTGATTTTTGTTAAAAAATCTCCATTCAAGGGGGGAATGCTGATGGAATAAAGTTAAGGTAGTGAGTTCATCAGCATTTACTATATATACACCATGCTTAACAATCCCTTTGCTCCAATCGTCCTGCTCGTTTTCAGTAATGTTTTTATGACCTTTGCTTGGTACGGGCATTTGAAATATAAAACAGTCGCTTTGCCTCTTGTGATTTTAATAAGTTGGGGCATTGCGTTTTTTGAATACTGCTTGCAAGTGCCAGCAAATAGAATAGGCTCTGGTTTTTATAAGCCTGCGGAGCTTAAAACCATTCAGGAAGTAATTTCCCTTTCCGTGTTTTTAGTCTTTTCGGTTTTTTATCTGGGTGCAGGCATAAAGTGGAATTATGTGGTTGGCTTTGCCCTAGTGTGTTTGGGTGCCTTTTTTGTGTTCAAGGAGTGGGGATAATTTACTATATTTATCCCGAATTAATGAATGGAGTTAATATGTTTCGTGAATCTATTAAAGTTTTAGATTGCTCAATCCGCGATGGCGGTTTGATAAATAACCACAAATTTTCCTTTGAATTTGTGCAAAAAGTTTATAAGGCTCTTGCTGCCGCAGGTGTTGATTATATGGAAGCGGGTTATAAAAACTCAGACGAGATGTTTAGCAGGGAAGAATACGGGCCGTGGAAATTCTGCGATGACGACTTGCTCTGGAAGATGAAAGAAGGCGTGGAAAACGGGCCAAAGGTTTCCGTTATGGCAGATATAGGCAGGGCAGACATGAGCAAAGTAAAGCCCAAGTCTGAATCCCCTTACGATATGGTGCGTGTAGCGTGCTACGCCCGCGACATAGACAAGTGCATAGCTATGGTAAATGAATTCCACGACCTTGGCTACGAAACCACCATAAACATAATGGCGGCAAGCCGCGACAACGGGCCTGAACTGGATGAGGCCTTAGACCAAGCAGAAAAGGAAGCCAAAACCGAGGTGATTTACATAGTGGATAGCTTTGGTTATTTTTACCAAGAAAACATAGACAAGCTGGCAAAGCGCTACAAAAAGTGGATTAAAACCAAAAAGCTCGGCTTTCATGGCCATAACAACCAGCAGCTCGCTTTCTCAAACACAATCCAGGCTATAATAAACAATGTGGATTATTTGGACTGCTCAATTTACGGCATGGGGCGCGGAGCGGGCAACTGCCCCACGGAACTATTGCTCTCTTTCCTCAAAAATCCCAAGTTCGATGTTCGTCCGGTTTTGGATATGATAGCAAATGGTTTTATACCTCTCCAAAAGGAACAGAATTTGGAATGGGGCTATATAATTCCGCAGATGATAACCGGGGCTTTCAATTCCCATCCGGAAGCTGCTATTAAATTCCGCAAAGGCAATGATAGGGAGAACTATCGCGCCTTTTGGATGCAGGTCAGTGGTCAGTAGGGGAGTTTAGCTCCACCTTGTATTCCTCTAGCTTGCGCCACAACGTGGTGCGGCTTATACCCAATTTTTCTGCTGTTTGAGAAACGTTTTTGTATTTCTCGAACACTTTTATTATGTGCCGGCGTTCCAGCTCCGCAAGGGATAGTTCTTCGGTATCTTCGCTTTGAGTCTTTGCGGCTTGCGAGAGCAAATAACGGCTTTCTGGAATTGCGTAGCTGGGGTGCAGGGTTTCTGGCAAATCTTCCAGCGTTATCTCTTCGTTTTCTGCCAGCACCATAGCGTGTTCAATTATATTTTCAAGTTCCCTTATGTTGCCCGGATAATCATAGCTTTTAAGAGCAATTTGAGCGGGCTGGCTTATGCGCCTTATAGTTTTGCCAGTTTCATTTTGGAGCTTTATTATAAAATGCTTTATCAGGTTGCTTATCACGGCGCGCCTTTCGCGAAGCGGCGGCAACTCTATGTGAAAGGTGTTAAGGCGGTAATACAAATCCTCTCTGAAAGTTCCATTTTTAACCGCTTCCAGAACATTGCGATTTGTAGCGGCTATTACGCGAACATCAAGGGTTCTATTTTCATTTTCGCCAACTCTCCTTATCTCTCTGCTTTGCAAAAATCTCAAAAGTTTAACCTGCGCCGCTTGTGAAAGTTCCGCAATTTCATCTAAAAAAACAGTTCCTCCGTCCGCTTCTTCGAGCAGGCCTTTTTTATCCACCGCTCCCGTGAAGGCTCCTTTACGGCTGCCGAATAACTCGCTTTCCACAATATTCTCTGGAATGGCTCCACAATTCACCGCCAAAAAAGGTTCATCCGCTCTTTTGCTAAGGCGGTGTATTATGTTAGCAGCAAATTCTTTTCCAGTCCCGGATTCGCCTGTTATTAAAACGGTGCTTGTGGTTGGGGCTATTTTATAAATGGTTTTTAATATCTTTTGCATCTCAGGAGTGTTGCCAAAAAGTTCTTCAAGAACCAGGCTTTCCATCAGTTGATAATTTTGTTTGTTGCTCCGTTTTTGCAGTGCTTTTCTCACCGCATTTTCAATGGTGGTTACCGTTATTGGTTTTAGCAAATATTTGCTTGCGCCTCGCGAAAGCGAAGCCTCTGCCGCAGGCAGATTTTTTTGTTCGCACAGAACAAAAATCTCAATGCCGGGGTTGTGGTCTTTTAAATAAGAAACAGCATCTAGTTCCGCAACCCATAAAAAATCTGCATTCAAAAAAGCAACGGACACGTTTCCGCTCGCTGCAACGGAAATTATGTCTGCTGTGTTTGTCACGGCGGATATGGAGACTTCCGTTATAGACCACGACTCCAAAACATCATTTACGAATTTTTTATCTGAATCTGCAAGCAGAATTATCACTTTAAAACCTTTTTATACCTAAATGAAGCTTTTATCAACTGAGCGCATTGGGATAAAACTTTTTGATTTAAGTCTTTCTTTGCCAAATCCAAGAAATTGCTCGCTTTTCCGTCTTGATACACAAGGTGCAAAATATTCCTCTTGATGGTTATGAATACTCTTCCGCTTTTGCGGTCAGTTACAATGTCATCATTCCATTCAAGTTGCGGTACCAAGCCTATAAGGCTACGTATAAATTCATTTCTTGTGAAAAAACCTCTCAATTTTAATCTCGATAAAAGCTCGTAAATTCTGCGTTCCGTTCGGCGCAGAGTTGTGAGTGCTTCTTTTAAAGTCTCTTCTTGATATTCAAATTTTTCTTTTGTCACATAAAAAAAACGTCCTACGGAGGTATCAAAAACCAAATCCGAGCAGAGTACAAAATGGTGATCAAAAAGTTCAAGCAGGTAAACTTTGTTTGCGTCTTCTGGTTCATACATTTCGCTGGAATAAAATCTATCGCGATTATTCAGTTCCTTAACCAAAGCGAGTCTATGAGAAGCAATACCCACAGTTAACATCGCCTCAAACTCGTCCTTTCTAATTCTCATAAGGGTAATATAGTAATACTAATACTAGCGGAACTCTTTTCTCACCCTATCCACGTAAGAGTCTCCACCGTAAGCGAGGTAGCGGTTAAAGGCCTTATTTGCCTCTTCGGGATTTGCTTTAAAGTATTTTTGCAGAAAACCGATATTCTTCCAAAAAAACAAGTCTTTTCCGCCGTTATCCACAGCGGATTGCATAATTTGCAGAGCCTTTTCGTAATTTTTATCCTTTAAATACATTACGGCAAGCATTTTTCTGGAAGACTCCATGCTTGCATTTAAGTGGATGGATTTTATAAAGCAGTCTTCGGCTGCAATTCTCTCGCCTTTTGACATATACAGCAACCCCAGTTGCTCTTGCAACAGAGGATCGGTTTTAAGCCGAGGGTCGTCAGCTATTTGCTTCCGCCTTCTTTCGTATTCTTCAAAAGACAGTGATGGCGGGCTTAATCTTTCCAAAGGCGGGTTAAAGTCTCCTATCATCTCGGTTGTCAAGTCCACGCGAAGATTATAAGAATCCATATCCATTGCCGCTTCTTTTTGATTCAAATAATTGAATAAGAAACTTGCAGCTTTTTGCGCATCTTGTGTGTAATAGAGATTTAAAATAGTCAAATTTTTCAAAGTCGAGGCATTCGCTTGGTTTATTTTCAATGCTCTGTAAAATACCTGTTCCGCTTGGCTAATTTGTTCTCCATCTATAAATACAGAACCCAATTGATTCCAGTTATCAGCATCCTCTGGATTAAGAGTAATAGCTCTGCGGGCGGCGGTTTCCGCTTCTGGCAAAGCTCTTCTCAATTGCTCTGCGATTGAAATCCACCTAGGGATGTTGGCGTCTCTAGGGTTTAAAGATTCCGCTTTGCGGAAAATAGCCACGGCGGTATCTATCTCAGGGAGCGCATTTGCTTTGTCGTAAGTTTTCCAATGCATGTCGTCCATTCTCTTGCGCGCTGCGCTTATGTAATATCTCCCTTGCAAAATCAAAAGATCTGTATCATTGGGTTTTTCCCGTAACTGTTTTTGTATGCTTTTCTTCGCTTGTTTCATTTCGCCTTTTTTCAAAAGCTTTTCCGATTTTTCGGGGCTTGGTTTAAGTTGCAATTCAACCTGCTCCATAATCCACTCATAATTTAAACTCGCATAAGTTGCAAAACCAATTAGGCTAAGCATAATAAAAAACAAGCAGCCAAGCGGTATCCCTCTTTTTGGCACTTCTGTTTTCCATGCCCTTGGTTCCCTTTGCGGTACCGCTGCTGCTGGCGTAGCTGCCGTTGCCGGCGCTGCTGCGGTTGCTGCCGTTGCTGGAGCCTTGCCTAGCGGAGGATTTACCCTTATGCCTGCCCCCATGCCGCTGAACATATCCGCCATCAATTGCGCTTCTTTTTCTGGCAAATTAGCTGCCAATGTCACCGGCAATTTTTTGGCTTTTTCAATAGCTTCCCTTTTGTCGATTTTTAAAACGTTAGACATTGCGCCAATTATGGCTTTTAAATCCGATTTTGTGCTGAGTTCTGTTAAAATTACTGAGTGCATCTTTAGTTTCCGGTTCCTTCTTGTGGCTGTTCACCTTCCTGAGGCTCTCCTTCACTGGGTTCAGCTGCCGCAGGTTCAACCGCTGTAGGCTCGGCTGCTGCGGTTTCGCTTGCATTTGGCTTTTCTTCTTTCTTCTGGCGGATGAGTTCCTTTACATTCGATAGATGAATGGTGATTCTTTTCCCTGCATTATCTGCTTTTAACTCCCCTTCTATGCAAATAAATCCTTGCGGCGGCACAGAAACGGTATCTTCCAATGTCAGCGTTGCTGGGTAAAATATCCTGCCGTCAAAAATTTTCGGCTCCGCATTAGGGACTGAGAGAGAAACTATCTCGTTTACGTGGAGTTCTCTAATCGCATTGCCAGTTCTGTATTCCCAATTTCCCTTTGTTTCTACTTCTGGGCTTTCAATTACAAAAACATTTCCGCTCCGGTCTGTTAAATTGTAAACAGGCGTGCAAGAAACGAGTATAACAAAAAACGCACCGATTAGGAACCTTACCATTTTGGGAAAAATAGAAAATTCAATTTTTTTTTTACTATATTCCATTCTATACTAGTATATATACGGTGAGTGTAGCTCAGTTGGTTAGAGTACCGGATTGTGATTCCGGTTGTCGTGGGTTCAAATCCCATCATTCACCTACTTTTTATTTACTATATTTCTATCTAATATGGGTAACGGTTATTGGATTCTCTTAATTTTTTTGTTTCTAGGTGCATTTATAGCTGCTGCTGCCATATTGGTTGGCAAAATATTGGGTTTCCCATCAAAAGAGGGAAAAGCAAAGTTCAAGGCTTATGAATGCGGAATGGAAACTTTTGGCAATGCTAGGGTGCAATTCAAGGTTGGCTATGTTGTATTTGCCCTGATATTCCTAGTGTTTGACGTGGAAGCTCTGTTCCTTTTTCCCATAGCTGTTCATTGGCGAGGCGTTGTGGACGGAACGCTTGGCGTTCCGGTTTGGCTCGCATTTGTGGACTTGGGCATATTCTTTGGCGTTTTGGTAGTTGGCCTCGCATATTCATGGAAAAAGGGCTGGCTCAAGTGGGAATAGCCTACTTTCTCCCTTCCGCTTCTATTTTTGATATCTTCGCCTTTGCATCTGCTCCCGGTTCACCTTGTAGGCAACGGACGGAGAATAAGTGCGTTTTTGGGTCATCTTTGCTCACCACATTTTTGCTTGTGTTAAGAATATGCCGATAGTTGGCTTTGGTGTTGTCTTTGCTTTCGGTAGCGCTCCAAAAATTGCCGAAGTTGCCAGAGCCTCCGTAACTTGAGACACTGCTACCACCAGGCAATGCCTTAAAACCGAAGTCGTCATCGCCATTGCCGCCGCCGTTCCATCCTTCCTTTGCTTTTAATCTTTCGCCAGCGGTGGCAGCACCACCTACGGTTGCCATCAAAACTTCCCATTCCAAATCGGTGGGCAAGTGCCAGTCACTTGGGCAGGAAGTCATCGCGGCCTTCCAATCGTAAAGACGTCCGTATTTGTCGCAGCCTGCTGAAGTGTTGCATTTTGAGCCATTTACATTGTAATTCAAATTCTCTGCCATCCAAGTTTGGTTGCCTATTTTGATGGTCTTGTATTTTCTGCCATCACGAGAATCGGCAAAAGTTCCGCTGTTGGCTTTTAATACCTCTGCGGGGGATTTGCCTTGCACGCAACGGATGCTGTACAGATAAGATTTATTTTCACGGCTTCTACCTACATAACTGTCTGTTGCAAAATTATAATGGTAAGCACTTCCGCTAATCTCGCCCTCGGTGGCGCTCCACCAGCTACCGTTTTGGCCAACTTCTTTGAAATTGACGTCTGGAGTACCGTAGCCGCCCGGCATAGCGGAAAATCCGTAATCTTCAGTACCGTTGCCAGATCTTTCTTTATAATTTGACCAGCCACTCGTTGCCTTGAGCTTTGTTCCGGCACCCCCTTTGCCGCCTGCAAGAGTTATGAGCTTATTCCATTCAGCATCGTCTGGCAAGTGCCAGCCGGCAGGGCAGGCTTCAGCGGCGGCTTCCCAAGTGTAGAGCCGCCCGTATATTTTGCAATTATCTTCCTTGTTGTCATAACATTTGCTGTCTTTGTCTGCGTAATCCAAATTTTGAGCTAGCCAAACCTGGTTGCCAATTTTTATGGTGTTGTACTTTTTCTTATCTCTGGTGTCGGTGAAAGTATTGCCATTGGCTTTTCTTATAGCATCAAGTTTTGCTTTTGCTGCTGCCATTGCTTTTGCTCTTACTTCCGCTTTTGCCGCCGCTTCTGCCTTTGCCTTTAATATCTCCGCTACTGCCGCCACTGCCTCTGCTCCTGGCTCTCCCTTCACGCAACGAACACTGAACAAGGAGGTGTTTGCGGAACTGCGCCAAGGGATGCTTTCAAAGACGCTGTTCATGCGCCGGTATTGCCCCGATGTGCTCCACCAGCGTCCACCAATGCCAATAAGGGAATCGTTGCCGCTGACGCTGCCGTGGCCGCCCGGCAGAGCCGTAAACCCAAGGTCATCCGTGCCGTTGCCATTGTCGTCCCAGCCTTTTGGGGCTTTGAGTTTCTTTTCTGCAACTTCATCTTTGTTGTCGTCTTGGCCGCCAGCAAAATTTGTAAGGACATCCCATTCCTCTATAGTTGGCAAATGCCAACCACTTGGGCAGGCTTGCATAGCCGTTTCCCAATTGTATAATCTGCCGTATTTGGCGCAGTTGGCAGGCTTGTTGCCATAGCACTTGCTATCTTCCTTGGCATACTCTTTGTCCACGTAGTTCAAATTCTCCGCCATCCAAGTTTGCTCGCCAATCTTGATAGTGTTGTACTTTATCTTGTCCCTAGTGTCGGTGAAAAAACCGGTACCGGTGAGCTTTGGTGGGGCAACGGTTTTCCCCTTTTGCGTGGCAAAAGCTGCTACGCAGAGCATGGTTAGCATTATTGCGACTTTTCTCATGTTTTTCTCCTTATTTTAAAATACTAAATAGTTCAGGCAATTTTTTATATTACCCCCATGAAAATACTCCCCCTTTTGGCCCTCGCCGCAACTGTGTCTTTTGCCCAGCTTTCTGGGCAAAAAGTTGATTTGTCAAAACCCAACTTAGACAAGGGGTTTTCAATAACAAAATCCCTCTCCCTGAGGAAGTCCGCAGCCGCCGGTGATTTTCAAAAAGCAAAGGATTTGAGCCTTGCGGAGATTTCCGAGCTATTGTGGGCGGCAAATGGGGTAAATAGGCAAAGCGAAGGCAAGCGCACCGCGCCCTCTGCCATGAATGCCCAGGATGTAGATGTTTATGTTCTTGCAAAAACAGGCGCGTATTTATACGATGCGCAAAAACATTCCCTGAATTTGGTGGCAAGCGGGGATTTGCGAGCCTTGGCTGCTGGTAGCCAGATGGATTTTGCAAGTGCGCCCATAATTATATTGCTGGTTTCCGATGTTTCCAAATTCCCTCGCGGGGATGACGCAGGCAGGCAAAAATTTGGAGCTATTGACGCGGGCATCGTGTCCCAGAACATCTCCCTATTCTGCTCCGGCACCGGGCTTATCACCAGAGTTCGTGCATTTATGGATGCAGATGGCTTGAGCAAAGCGTTGAAGCTACCAGCTTCCCAAGTCCCAATGCTAAACCTGCCTGTTGGTAAGTAGCCTTGCCCAAGTAAAAAAATTATTTAAAATTATATCTGAAATTCAATTCATAGCGGCTCAAGTTTCCACTATCAACTTTTGGGCCGTTCAATGCGAACACTGGCTCTCCTTTCCTTGTACCGATTGGTTCTTCTCCTATTCTGTTAGGGTAAGAACTTGCGAGGCGGAGATATTCAAAAGTAAGTTTTGTAGTTGACGTGAAGTTATAACCAAGATTTGCGAATGCAAACATATTGCTTTTTGGTTTGTCGTCTCCAGGTTTTGCCACAGGCTTTACGCTTATTACGCTTCCATCGTCAAGAACTTCCATTCCTATGCCAGTTGCGCCAGAAAAATCAGCAGGAAATTTAATTTCAATAGCTCCCCATCCACCAATAGATTGTATGCCATGTTCCAGAATGTTGTCGTAATTTGGGTCATCTGGATATTTGTTGCTGAGAAGGTGCAAACCAAGGCTTGCATCATAATTGCGGAGGTTCTGCCCCATAAAAAATTCTCCTGTAAAAGTTAGAATACTTATAACAGGCAATGACAAATCTAATCCAAGCGACCAAGATGCTGGGCCTCTTTTCTCGCGGTGCTTGTCGTTTTGTTCTGCAGATTCTTCTTTGGCATAATGGCCAGTGATGCCGGTTGCAATATTTGCTTTTTCACCAGCCCAAGCTGCTGGAAGTTTTAACCCTAAACGGCCTTGCACACCGGGCGATGAAGGGGGGCGATGGTCATTGCCATCTCTTACTCTGTCATGTGTTGCTGCAACGGATATGTCAACAGGCCCAAGCACTTGTGTTAAACGGATTTGCGGAACGCGGTTGCCCATATTGCCCACACCTGCAAGGCTGCCGGGGTTTACAGAAGGAGGGTCATAAGGAGCCATTAAATTGTCTGTTTGCCCTATTAAAAACGTTAAACCTATATTTTTGAATTTTACCGAGCCATAGGATTGCCTTAGGCGAAATTTGTCGGAACCGTTATAGTTGCCAAAATCGCTGCTACCTGCAAAGTCCGCCTCAAATCTTCCGGTTGCTTCCAGTTCGCTTTTTGAAGTGTCGGATATGTTAAAACCTAATCTTGTACGAGCGGCAGAAAGAGTGGTTCTGCCTTGCATAGTATCGGCTTTAGGCAAAACAGTACTTGTCCACAATCCTGTTGTGTTGCCGTTTTCATAAGCAGCGTTCAATTCCAAACGCCCATAAAACGAAATGTCAGCAGAAATTGCCCAACTGCAAATTGACAAAACAAAGATAAAAAAATTTTTCCTAATCATAGAGCCTTCTTAATTAAAAAAATATAATCTAGAATCCATTTGTTAAATAAATGTTACATTTTAATAGTTTAATTATTATTTAACCTTGTTGTAATTTTTTTGTAACAACTGTTTCTTATATTTTTGCTCGTATTGGTTTTATAATCAATGGGAAAAATTATGTTTAAAAAAAACTCATTCTTGCTTTCAATGCCATTAGCGTTCTTTGTGTTGTCGTGCTTTTCGAGCAACGATAATGAGCCATTGGATGAACCGGTTTTTCACTCGGTTGTTGGTGCTCCTTTTGAAATGATTGGGCTTACGCCAGGTTCTGATGTTAGCGAAATAAATTTCAATTGGTATTCCGATGACGCAGAAAACAATAACAAATCCATCGTTCGCATTTATGGCTCAAACGATAATATAATTTCAACAACATCATCGGGAAAAGTAGGTGCGGCAGTATCTGGCAAACTTTATCACAAGGTAACTGTAAACGGTTTAACGGCGGGTACAAGTTACAAATATTCGCTATCCAGCGACAGCGTTGTGTGGAGTGATAAATATAATTATAGTGTTCCAGCAGCGGGCCCTTTGAGATTTGCGTTGATAGCAGACCCTCAGCTTACAACGGGTAGGCAAGATGCCATGAGCAAATATCCTATTCCTCGCAAAACTACGGCAGAAGGCTGGGCAGAAACCCTTGATAAAGTTGTAGAAGCAAACGTGAGTTTTATTTTGAGTGCCGGCGACCAAGTGGACAACGGTATGGAAACGGAATATGCGCTTTTTTACGCTCCGGCTCCACTTCGCAATTATCCTTTTGCTCCTGTGATAGGCAATAACGATTTGTCTTGTTCTTTTATGTATCATTTTAATTTGCCTAACGAACAAGAGAAGGCAAGTTATCCAGAATCTGGTTGCAAAACTTCCAACGGAGTATTTATTGAAAACGTCGCCAATTATTATTATCTCTACAACAATGTTCTTTTTGTTGGGTTAAACACCGGAGCACCAATCCCAGCAAATGTAGCGGAAGCACGCCCTTATATAACCAAATTCACAAACACCATAAAAGCGGCAAAAACTGCAAATGCTGGAAAATACGACTGGCTGGTTGTTCATCATCACAAACCCACTAACAGCGTAGCCGGACATGCTAGAGATGTTGATGTAAAAAATTTTGTAGAAGCTGGTTTTCAGGAAATGATGACCGCAGAAGGTGTGGATTTAGTGATTGGTGGGCACGACCACATATATGTTAGGAGTAAACTTATGAAAGATAACCGCCCTAGCACAGACCGCAAAGGTACCATATATTTAGCTATTAGCACTTCAAGCGGAGGAAAGTATTACGAAGTTAATCGTAACGCAGAAATAACAACAACTTATCCATATTTTAATCAAGAGATAGGCGGTGTTAGTTATTTGCCCGAATCGGTTGAAACATATTCTCAACGTTTTATACCGGAGTATTCCATAGTTGATGTTAATGGCAAGAGCATGACTATAAAAACTTACACCATCAATAAAAGCGAACCTCATGATGTATTTACTTTTAGCCCAACTGCAAGATAACTTTAACCGAAATTTAACCATAATTAAATTTTACCGTTATGGTTCTTTAACAGTCATTTAACAATCACTTTTTAATTTATTTACTTAACAAATAACCACAGGAGAAAATATGTTCAAAAAATTTTCCATTTTAGCACTATCCGCATTCACATTTTTAGTGATGTCATGTTCTTCGGATAACGATGATCCAGTAACCCCCACTCAGAGCGATTCCCCAAAATTATTGGTTGGTTTTGTCTATTTTGGTACTGATAATACTTCTGGTGGCACGAATAGCTTTGTAGAAATTTATAACCCAAACGAACAAACAGTAA
The DNA here is from genome assembly GCA_031281265.1 of Candidatus Fibrimonadaceae bacterium. Lineage (GTDB taxonomy): Bacteria > Fibrobacterota > Fibrobacteria > Fibrobacterales > Fibrobacteraceae > Fibrimonas. The sequence continues at coordinate 67,872 of JAITFO010000092.1, read as the reverse complement.
CATTGACTGGCAAATACGCATTGCATTACAAAACTATGCAACGTGAAATAGCATGCACTGCTGGTTGCCGTGACGACGAAGCGGAACAAGCAACTGTATTGGCTAGTCCCCTAAGAATGCAGAAATGGCTTAAACTGAATCTTAAGGGCGAAATTCCGGCACGTCATTCTTTCTTAGTTCACATGGGGCCAGCCGGAGATGCCCCAACGGGTCGCCTTAATTTAAAGGATAAGAAGTTTGACCAAAATTTTGAAGATGCTTATGACTATAAATGGAATAAAGGCATTAAAGTTGTAATTACATCCAATCAAAATGAATTGCCGTCTTCTTTGAAAAATCCCTTCACAGGAGACGGAGCTGGGAAAATTGCCGGTTATATGGATATGGTCGGTGTTTCTGGCAATGATGCAGGTTATGTAGACCAAGATGTTGACGGTTGTGAAGGTTTTTGTGAGCCATCCAATGCTGAAGGTCAATCCAGGCAAAAGGGCTTTGCGCGAATCAAGACAACGGAAAGAATCGCTGGAGTCGATGACAATGGGGACGATATAGTCGAGCGAGTATTACTCTCTAAATATAGAGACACCGATGATAATTTAGCAGATTTTGAAATGTTCGATTTCAGAAATTCAGACGTAACAAACTCAGCATTTATTCCGCGCAATCTTGCAGACGGTGCATGGCCTAGATAAGTGTTTTGCGCATACAGTGATATAAAAAGAAGAATTAAAATTTTCTACCTTATATCACTGCCAATGCCCAACTACGTAATATATCTCCTCTTTGCTCTTTCTGGGATTTCTGGATTAATTTATGAAGGAACTTGGGCGCGTTATTTAAAATTATTTTTAGGACATTCCAGCTACGGGCAAATACTCACGCTTTGCGTCTATATGGGTGGGCTTGCGCTTGGTAGCTTCCTCGCTGGCAGGCTGGTTGTCCGCATAAAAAAGCCCTTGCTGGCTTACGCCATAACGGAAGTTCTCATAGGCTTTGGCGGAATGTTTTACCACCCACTTTACATCTTTGCCACAAATTTATTCTACGATTCCGAGTGGAGCAGAGCACTTGGTGCAGGCGGTGCAGAAGCTATTAAAATTTGCATAGCCACATTTTCAACTCTCCCCGTTGCAATACTCTTGGGCATGACCTTTCCCTTTATAGCGGCGGGGCTTTCCAGACGAGACGGCGATAGCGGAAAAACCTCGCTCCCGCTCCTCTACTTCACAAACTCGCTTGGTGCCTGTTTTGGAATTCTGCTGGCGAGCTACATAATAATCCCAACGCTTGGTAATGCAAACACGCTCCGCATAGCGGGGTGCATAAATTTTACGCTGTTCATATTTTTTTGGCGGATTGCTAAAAATGATAATGGCGTTTTGCCGGAACAACCTGCCCCTGCAAATGCGGGAAGCTCTGAATTCCTGAATGTGAAATGGTGGCTGTTGTTTTCCGCTCTCACAGGCCTCACTTCCTTTGTTTACGAAATTGTATGGATTAGGCTGCTTTCGCTTTTGATGGGTTCCAGCTCACACAGTTTTGACCAGATGCTTTCTGCGTTTATTTTAGGGCTTGCGCTCGGCGGGCTTGCTTGCAGAAAACTTTTGGCTAAAAATTTTGAGCCGCTTAAACTCCTCGCTTTTGCGCAGATTCTCATGGCTTTCTTCGCGGTTTGCACGCTTTATTTTCACGTGCCGTTTTGGATAGCTATGAATGAATCCAACCAAATTTTTAACCAAACCGCATCGGGTTATGCTTTTTGGAGCATATTCAAATATGCGCTTGCGGTTTTGTGGATGGTTCCAACCAGTTTTTTTGCTGGGATGACCTTGCCTATTTTAACTTACTGGCTAATAAAAAGAACAGGCTCGGAAAAATTTATAGGTAGCGTTTATGGCTGGAACACCATAGGGGCAATTTTAGGCTCGGTTGCAACGGGACTTTTTTTGCTTCCGGTTTTTCAGCTCAAAGGTGCGTTGCTCACGGGCGTGTTCATAGACTTGGTTTTGGGCTTGCTGATTCTCTTTTGGTTTTTCCCTATTTACAGAAAAAATTTCGCATTTATAGCTATTTGCGTTTTCGCTTTTTTGCCCAGTTTATTCATGGACTTTAACCCCGATAGAATAACGAGCGGCATATTTCGCTTTTACCGGGAATTGCCGGAAAACGAAAAGGTTGATGTTCGCAACGGAAAAACGGCTACCATAAGCCTGCACGAAGCCGAAAAGAGTTTTTATATAAAAACCAACGGCAAAGCGGATGCCAGCTTGGCAAAAGACCGGAGTGGAGCAATAGGCGGCGATGAGTTGACGCAAAGTGCCACCGCTTTTATACCTATGGCAATGCGCAACGCGCCCTACAAAGCCGCAATGATTGGGCTTGGCAGCGGCATGGGTTCGCATTATCTTTTGGCAGACCCTCTTTTGGAGCGGCTCGATTGCGTGGAGATAGAAGAGGAAATGGTGAACCTCGCAAAAAAGGGATTTTACCCTTACAACCACCGCAGTTTTGACGACCCCAGAATGTTCCTGCACATAGGCGATGCGCGAACATTCTTCCACACCCAAAACCTCTCCTACGATTTAATAGTAAGCGTTCCTTCAAACCCCTGGGTTAGCGGCGTTTCCAGCCTTTTTAGCGTTGAGTTTTACCACCATATAAAACGCTACTTAAACCCCGGCGGGCAATTGGTTCAGTGGCTTCAGCTCTACGAATTCAGCAACGAGCTTTTGCTCCACATAATAAAGGCATTGGATAAATCGTTTAAATACGTGAATGTCTATCGTGCACCGGAAGAGCTGGATGTTATAATGGTTGCAAGCGATGAACCGGTGTTTCAAAAACACATAAATAGGTTCAGAGAAGACTCTGCGCTTGTTGAGGAATTTAAAACAATTCACCTCCCTTGGTATTTTTTTGGCGAGCAGAATTTTTTATTCAATGCCGCCAGCGTCAGACCGGTGATGAGAATGGTGGAAGCCAATAGCGAGTACATTCCGCTTGTGGACAACAAGGCGGAGCGGGCGCGTTTTGTAAACACCTTTGTAGGTTTTGTATCCGCTTTTGACAGCTGCAATATTTGCTGGCCTGCTTTTTTGGACTCCGTGGACTACGCTCCCAGAAGGGCTTTTTTAGATAGCCTCGCTCCGCATTTGCCCAGAAATTTATATCTGGAAAATCATCTGCTTTTGTCTTTGAAAAACAGGGGCGAGGATTTTAACTGGGCTGCTTTTTGGACTGATTACCGCAAGTGGTCTGCAAAGGCTCCTTTCTCCGAAGCCAGGGACACCATTCCCCTTTACGCGGAATTAAAAGCTATGCTTATGGCTGGTGAACTCCCCATTCCTGTAGGGGTAGAAACCCAATTTATGGATTTGGCAATGCACAAAAGATATAAAGAGGCGGCAAAGTTGATTCCCTTGATGAACGACCATTACGACTTAAAGGAATCGGACGAGTTTTTATTGCGCCATATATTTTTAATCGGGATGCTCGGCGGCGAGCGCGATTATATGAGCCGTATGTTTCTTGAAATATACATGCCCAACATATACATAGACCGTGCGGAGAAATACCTGATGAAAAGTGTCTCCGGCGTTCCTGACAAAATGAAGATAAAAGTGCAGCGGCACCCCACCCCATAGCGTTGCGAAATTTCTAAATTAGTTCTTATGTGTCTTACCCGGAAAAAGACTATGAAAACATTTATTGCGCTTTTTACCCTGCTGATTTTTGCCCTTGTTGGGCTTGGGATTGGCAGCGTGTTTTATGTTTACAAGCAATGGCAAAAACCTTCGCCGCTTGCAGAACCGCTTTTGCTGGAAATTCCAAAAGGTTACGGAGCTTCGCAAATCGGCAAGCTATTGCAGAAAAACGGCGTTATAGAAAGCTCACGTTCATTCAAATGGTGGTGCAGCCTTCACTCCGGCAAGGTTAATTTCAAAACGGGCTGGTATCAAATTCCTACTGGGCAAAGCATAGAGCAAATTGTGAGCCTTTTAAGCTCTGGCAAAACAGCGAGCGTAAAGATAACCATACCAGAAGGCAAGGCAACTTGGGAAATAGCTGGTCTTTTTTCACATTCCCCTCTTAAACTGGATAGCGCAAGGTTGGATAGCCTTATGCACAGCCAACCGTTTACAGAATCTCTTGGAGTAAAAGCAAAAGACTTGGAAGGCTATCTTCTCCCAGACACTTACGCTTTTCCTTATGGTGCAGACGAGCAGAGCACAATAAAAATTTTGGTGCACGCAAATTTAAATCTCCGTGACGAGATGCAAGCAAAAAACAGCCCGATATGGAAAGAGCTTGGCGACTGGCACATGGTGCTAACAATGGCGAGCGTTGTGGAAAAAGAAGCCGCCGTTTCGCAAGAACTGGTTCACATAGCGGGCGTATTCATAAACCGTTTTAGAATAGGTATGCCCCTTGGCGCAGACCCAACCGTGCGATTTATTTTCCGCAATATGACTGGCCCAATTTACAAAAGCCAGCTTGCGAGCAGCAACCCTTACAACACTCGCAGGTTCGTAGGGCTTATGCCCGGGCCCATAGCAAATCCGGGGCGCGCAGCGATAGAAGCCACATTATTCCCGGTGCAAACCGATAACCTATTTTTCGTAGCAAAAGACGATGGCTCCCGCGAACATTTCTTCAGCAAAACCCTCTCCGACCACAATGCTTATAAAAATACAGCTGCAAAAAACAGAGGTGAGTAACTCAACTCTCAACTCTCAATTAACATAGTATGTCCAAAATTCTAATTAAAACCCCCAAAGAAATAGAACGCATAAGAGACTGTGGCGCGCTTGTAGCGGAAACCCTCGAAAGGAGCGGCGAAATGTGCAAAGCGGGTGTTTCTACGCAAGAAATTGATGACTTTGTAAAGGAGTTTACGCTCAAAAACGGCGCAATCCCAGCCTGCTTGGGCTACAGAGGCTACCCAAAAAGCGTTTGCACAAGCGTAAATGAAGTTGTAACTCACGGAATTCCAGGTACTTATGTGCTAAAAGATGGCGATATTATAAACGTGGACATCACCTCTATATTAAATGGCTACCACGCAGACACAAGCGCAACCTTTTTTGTTGGCAAACCCAAGCCAAATGCGAGCGAACTGGTAGAAACATCCCGCCAGTGCCTTTTTGAGGGCATAAAAGCCTGCGAAAAAACCGGCGCCCGTTTCAGCGACATAGGTGCAATAATAAGCGGAATAACCGAAGAGCACGGCTTTAGCGTAGTCCGCGACTACTGCGGTCACGGCATTGGCAGGGCTTTTCACGAAGACCCCTTAGTTTTGCATTACCGCCAAATGCTGCCCGGCCCAAGAATTGAACAGGGCATGGTTTTCACCATTGAGCCCATGATAAACGAAGGCTCTTACAAAACCAGAACCCTCCCCGACGGCTGGACGGCAGTGACGACAGACGGCAAACTATCCGCCCAGTGGGAACACACCATTGCAATAACCCCCCACGGCGCGGAGATTCTCACTTTGCCACGATAGGTACGGGCGCGATTTGCTATATTATAAATATGGCAATCAATGGATTTTCAGCTCTCAAAATACTGCAAGCCTTGTATTATATACAGAAAAAAGCTCCGTCTAGCAATCAAGACCGCTTCAATATAGTGTATTTGCTGAAAATGATATTCTTTTCGGACAGGTATCATATACGCCATTTTGGGATAACTGCAACACTCGATGATTATTATGCCATGAAGCTGGGTCCTGTGGCTTCTTCCACATTAGACATATTAAGAGGCAACTTATTAAATTTGGACTGTGCCGATGCGAAGCATTTATCCTCAATCAAAGAAATGGATAAAAACAATGTTGAAATCGAGCAACAAGAAGAAGATGAATTATCGGCTAGTTTCAAAGAGTCCATTGATTTCGCACTAAAGGAGTTCGGTGCTTGCGATTGGGGAAAATTGAGCGAAATATCGCATTGTTATCCTGAATGGAAAAAGCACGAAAGTGAGCTGTTTGGATTGACCAAAAGAGTGCAGATGAATGAAATAGATTTCTTTGAAGACCCTGACGATTCCGTATGTTTCACAAATTTCGGCAAGGAAAACGACCCGTTCAAAGATGATAAGGAGTATCTTTCCTTGAGAAAAGAACATTACAATGCCTATCATATTTCCCGATAATTTGTTTAACGTTGGAAAATGGAAATCTTTTAAAGGAAAGTATCCGCCGGGTTCCAATATTGACCATCGAATAATCATAGTTTTCAAGCACGGTAGCATTTTGAGATATTTCTATGTGACTTCGCAAATAGAGAAATCCCGCATACTAGCGAGAAATGATTTGAAATCCTTGGTTTGCATCAATGGCAATGACTGGAATGAATTGACCAAAGAATCCTGCATTCAATGTAGCAGAGACAATTTGTTTGAACTTAGCGAGACAGAGTTCAGGAAAGATTACGCAGAAGGAAAAGTGGAAGTGCTTGGGGAAATTCCCGAAAAAGTCATAAAATCCATAATTTTTGCTATCTGCTCGTCAAAAACATTCTCCGATAAGGAAAAGGAAATGTATACAGTTTGAGTACTTTTTGTAGACCTTGGGTCGCATACGCCCTTATCTATCCCCTATAAAATCACATTTTTCCACCTGTTTTGTCATTTTTTTGTCTACTTTTGGGATTTTTATATATATTGTTAGTGTGGGTTTTTTCTACAGGAGTTTGTTTATGAATAAGTTTCAAAAAATTGGGGTAGCAATAGCTTTTGCTTCCAGTATGGTTTTTGCCGGAGACCCTTTGTGGTGGAATGGCATAGAGCACGGGCAGGTCACATTTCCATGGATATTTGACTGCAAATACGGTCCTAATGCTAATTTTCACGAAGATGATTCTAATGACCCATGTTTCAAAACAATGGGTGGTTGGTGGTTTGGCACTGTATATGGCCCCAGTGTAGAAGCTAATGCCGATACTTACCAATGCGGTACTTCTAAAACCAGAAAAAGCGGTACCAATAAAGTAATGGTAAAAAATTTAAAGGGCGGTGAAAAAAGTTTAAATGGAGCGGATTTCCCTTCTTGCGAAGGTCCAGATGTCACGGATAGAGCAACTGGCATATCCCAATTGGATGGTGATTTTCTTCATGTTGAATTCACAATTGGTGAGGGTGATTATTCAAAATATGCTCCAGACGGGGTATCATTGGCTGTTGGTCTCAGCACTCCCAGTGACCCGCACGTTCCCGTGCTTGTAAAAAGAGATATGACCCAATATTCTAGGGGTTTTTGCTTAGAATATACCAGCGACCACGATGCAGGCTCTAGTGCAAATGGCAGCAATGGGCACGATGTGGCACTTGAACTTGACTGGAACAATTTAACACCACCTCCTGATGGCGACCCTATATACGACACTTGGGTCCATTATCTTGCGCCAGCAGCCACGCCTACGGTTGTAAATATGTCATGGGAAGGTACTCTTGACCAAAAAGCATGCTATACCTCCAACAAGCAAGGTGATTTTTCGCAGGATAATTGGGCAGGGTGTGATGGCAATACTAGCCGACAACCTAATCCTGCTGGCAACTTGGATAAAGCTGCAAAGGAATTGGCGCAAATTGCAATCCGTTTAAAAGGATACGAACCCAAAACGGTTAATTTTAAACTTTATAAGTTCGGCTTTTACGGTGACTGCGGTGCATCTAACCCGAACCCGATTATTGTTAAAAATGCAAGCAACGTGAACCTTACTGTGAATGGCAAAGTGCTTACTGCTTCCATTGCCAAGCCAGCTGTGATTCAAGTTTACAACTTGCAGGGCGCAATGGTTAAATCTCAAACATTAACCCCAAACAGCAACACCATGAACCTCACTAGCTTACCCACCGGCATTTACATGGTTCGCGCTCCTTCGCTCGGCTACACCGGCAGGATAGTGATTAAATAATTATTGTTTGCTTAAAGCTTAAACAAAAAGCCCTCGCAAATTGCGAGGGCTTTTTTGTTTATAAACTAGGGCTTTTTTTATCCTCTACTCTAATTCGGCACTTAGATTTTCTATCCTAAGCGAACCTGTGTTTTTAGATACGTTTGCGGCATCATATTCCACAACCCACAGGAATTTTGCTACTTTGGAAATATCAAAGGCGGTTCCTTCAGCATAAGAACCCATGCCTGCAAGTTCACTTGTTGGAATTCTCACTGTTACTGAATCCGTTCCTTCTTTGCTTGGAGTTGCTGGAACTTCTTTATACCAAAAATCTCCATCTATTTTGGAAACAATGCGGAATATATGTGCTGCGCCTGAGTATCTGTAAATAAAAGCAGCGGTTCCATTCAGAGCAGGATTTCCCCACTCCCCTATGTCCTTACCATCATCAGATACGTTTAATCCCACAGCGGCTTGGTCGCCAGCTCCTTTTAAAATATATTCTTTCAGTTCAACATAGCCTCTGGCTGCGGAATACTTGGGAAAGGGGAAATCGTAGTGAAGGGGGGCGTCTCTAGTTGTAAGTCTATTTCGCAGGATTGTATTTGTGGAATCTAACTGACAATTATCTTTTGGAGGTATTCCTGCTGTGGTTGGGCACTCCGGATCCCAAAAGTCTTCTATAGGTTCAGGTTTGCTATCCTTTAAAGCATAACCATAGTAATAGGTTCCAAATAATGCTGATCGTTTTTCGCTGGTTATTACAACAATGGTTACGGTGCTGCTGCTTGAATTACCTTCGTCTCCTTCGCTACTGGAACTGTAGCTGCTAGGAATGCTGCTGGAGCTGGTGCCGCCTACCGCTTGATTTGAGGAACTGGAATCCTCGCCGTAAACAAAGCCATCATCTTTTGCGGAGCAGGCAAAAAATAGGGTTATGGCACAAACCGCAATTATTTTTTTTAACATAAAGCACCTCACAGTGTGGTTGTTATACGAAAATAATATAGAAAAATCACAAAAAAAGCCATTTTTTGAAAAATAACCCGTTTTTTGTTATTTTAATTTAAAATAATCTATATTATATATATCCATATAGTGAGGCTCCTATGAAAATCCTTGTATTTGCATTTCTGTTGTTCGCGACTCAGGCTTTAGCAGGCCCGGTTAGCCATTTTGGTGCGCTTAAGCGCTGTGGCAATAATATCTGCGGTGAAAAAACCGGAACATCAATTCCAATTATGGTCAAAGGGCCAAGCCTCTATTGGAGCGAAGGTTCGGGTGGTCCCTTCTACAATTCCACAACCGTGGACTGGTTTGTTGATAATATGCAAATAGGCGTTATCCGCGCTGCAATGGCAATTCGTTATTTTAAGGAAAGTTCTGAAGAGATAAACAAAGCTGGCACAAATTATTGGGGCTATTACTTTAAGCCAGACATTCAAAAGGGTTTAATGAAGGCAGTGGTGGATGCAGCCATAGAAAACGATATATACGTGATAGTTGATTGGCATTCCCACCAAGCTCACAACGAAACCCAAAGCGCAAAGGATTTTTTTGTGTGGATGGCTAACGAATATCCCGGCGTTCCTAATTTGATTTGGGAAGTGTATAACGAGCCTATTAGTGCCTCCGAAACTCAAGTAACCTCCCATGCAAATACAATTGTAACTGCGCTCCGCGCAGCAGGCAACAATAATTTAGTGCTTATAGGCAGCCCCAATTATTCCAAAAAGCCAAAGGAGCAAGCTGCAGATTGGGGTTCAAAAGATAATAATGTTGCTTTTACCTTTCATTTTTATGCGGCTTCACATGGTTTTCCAAATGGCGATAACATAGGCAAAAGTGCGCAAGATGCAAGGACTGCAGGCAATGCGGTTTTTGGTTCCGAGTGGGGTTCGGTTAATTACGATGGCAATGGCTCTTCAAACGCTGGGGCAACAGACCCGTGGACAAGTTGGATGGACGATAATAATATTAGCAACTGCATGTGGAATGCGAGTAACTTAAGCGAAGGTTCTTCCTTTTTTCCCACAAATATGGGTTCCTCATCTCTTGATGCAAGTAAATTGACAGGCTCTGGCAACTATTTTAAAACTTATATGACCAAAAAGAAATGGGATTCGTATATACCAAGCAATCATCCCAGAGGCAAAGATGTTATAACAAGCGTTGATGATGGAAAAGACCTTGTGCTGAATGCAACCACCTTAGGTTTAACTGGAACTATCACAGAGGTTAGCACTCCTGCATTTGGCACAGCTACAATTACAGATGCAGGCAAGAGCATTACATACAGAGTCTCTGGTGCGCCAAAGGATAAAGTTAAGTTTATATATAAAGTGGAACAAGGTGGCATTACCATTCAGAGCAAAGTTGTGGTGACAATAACCAACAGAGGTCCAATTTTGCCGGATAGAGACCCTATTGACGTGAGCCGCAAAGCCAAAACCTATTTGAGCATGTTTAATCAACTAAATGCTTCTGACCCCACGGGTTCAACTATTGAGCTTTCGGCTGTTTCTATTTCGCCGCCTTCTGTTGGAACGGTTGTTGTTTCTGGAAGATGGAATGATACCATCACTTTCACTCCGGCCGCTGCTCTTGCCAATGCTGCTTTTACTGAAGCCACGCTTACCTATACCGTTAAAAATAGCAAGACCCCTCCGCAGAGCAGTACTCAAAACGTTACTTTGAATATTCAAAACCTTGCTCCCACAATAAATGTCAGCGCAACAAACTCCTGCTGTGGAAACGCGCCAAACACAAGCCCTGTTACTATTGGAATCTCTCAGTTCAATGGCAGGGATAGAGATGAAGATGATTTATCGTTTGTAACCGTGTATTTAGACCCTAGGTATCCCGGAACTTTGGCAAAGGTGAGCGATAAAGAATATGTTTATACTCCAGCCGCAGACAAAACAGGGACTGTTGTGTTGCTCGGGATTATAACAGACGGGACTGTTAATTCAAATACAGGAAGAGCAAACATAAAGCTAACGGGCAACGGTTCTGACATTGATGTTACGGCACCAACAGAAATACCCGGAACACCTCCTAGTGCTATACAGCAATTCAGCAGCACCAAAAGCATGGGTTTGGTTGCAATGGGTTCTGGAAAAATAGAGCTTTATCTTGCGCAGAGCGGTGTTGCAAAATTGGATGTCTATTCGCTTTCTGGCAAAAAGCTGGGCAGCTTGCTCAGTGGGCATCAAAACGCCGGCCCAAAGCAGGTTTCGCTCGGTAGCCTTAATCTGCAAAAGGGTGTTTATATTTTGCGTTTAAGCCAAGGTTCACAAGTTAAAACGTTGAGGGTTGTAAATTGACCATTTTCTATATTTTCCTAACCACTGGAGATAGATTATGACCACAAAAACAATTCCAAAGTTGTCCTTAAAGACATTAAAAGCCTGCTCTAACAGAGCTTCGCTTGAAAGGGAGTTTAAAAGGCATAATATACCAGTAGAGCGAAGAATAAGCTTTTTAAAAAAAGCTATGGGAAATCCTGTTATGTCTTACACTTCTGGATACCCGAGTGTTGAGGATAGATATGAAGTTGCGATTGGTGCATATCTGTCGGGGGTATGGAAACGAGATTATTCAAGTTTTAGTGCTATAGAGAATAAAAATGCCTCCTAAAGATAATACTAATGATATAGATTTTGATTATCTATTTCAAAAACTTAACATACAAGACGATAAAGAAAAAAACTTAATAAAAGCTGAGATATTAGGTTTTGAAGTATTTTACAAATATGTAAGGAAACAACCAATTTCCTCATTTATCAGAACTGTGGAATTAAAATGCAGGACTTTACAGCCTGTTTTCCACGAGTTTTTCAACATTGATTATGGTGTGATGATTGGCACAAATGTGAAAATTGGCTCGTGTATGTTTTTTCCAAGTGCAGAAAGATTTAGAATTTTATTGCCTAGTGGAGCGACTGAGGAAGATATCCGTAATATCGCAGCTCATGAAACAGGGCATCTCTACTGTGCAGTTAGGTTTTTGGAAAAATTCTATAAAAAAAGTATTGTTAAAAATCCAGGGTTTTGCCGCAAATTTTTGCAAGCTTATCTAGATGCCGAAAGGGGTAAAAAATTTGAAGTTTATGAAAATAGAGCTAATGTGATAGGCATTTCTGTAATTAACAAACGTTCTTACTTTTACAAAGGAAAATTGCAAACAAACGCAAGATATCTTTGCAAAAATTTCAAACCAATTGTAGATGATTTTGAAAGACTAAAAAAATTAAAATCTTCTTAAATTGCATAAAAATTCGGTTTTTGAGCTTGAGGGTATGGCTCTGCTGTGAAATAACTATATTGAAGAGATATCACTAATTTGGAGGACACATGAAATTTTTAATCGCAATTCTTTGGCTTAGTCTTTCCTTTGCTGTAGCGGGTCCCGTTTCTTACTACGGCAAACTTGAAGCCAGCGGAAACAAGATAATCGGTTCAAAAACAGGTGACACTCCGGTGCAAGTTAGAGGAGTGAGTTTTGGCTGGAGCAACACAAGCTGGGAAAGCGGCCGCTTTTATCAAGCCGCTAATGCAGCCACTGCTGTGGAGCACATGGTAAAAGACTGGAAGGCAGAGGTTGTGAGAGCTGCTTATGGCGCAACTAGTTCTGCTTTTACCAGCACAGATGCTGCCACAAACCGTGCCGGCGTAGAGCGCATAGTGGACGGAGCCATAGCAAACGATGTCTATGTGATTATAGATTGGCATTCGCATAAAGCACATAACGAAATCCAACAGTCAAAGGATTTTTTTGATTATATGGCGCAAAAATACGGTTCTTATGATAATGTGATTTTTGAGATTTACAATGAGCCTGTTTGCAGAGATGGCACTACCAACTGTGCTGCCGCAGATAGAATAAACTGGGCAGAGATAAAAAGCTATGCGGAGCAAATTATCCCTGTAATACGTGCATATTCCAGCAACCTCATTCTCGTAGGCACGCCTCAATGGTCTCAAAGAGTTCAGGATGTTGCAGGCAATAAGCTAGATGGAAATGTGGGTTATGTTTTGCATTTTTATGCTCACACCCATCCTTTGAACAGTTTTCGGAATAACATAAACGCTGCGCTTAACGGCAACGTGCCTCTTTTTGTGACCGAATATGGCACAGTTCACGCAGATGGCGGGCAAAATAGTAATTACGATACGCACAATGTCCAAAATTCTGACGACTGGCATAGCTTTATGGACCAAAATAAAATATCTTCTGCTGCTTGGCAGATAAACGATAAATATGAAGGTTCCTGTTTTTTTGGTATTCAAGGTGCGGCAAAGAAATTTGATATGGAGAGTTGGGCAGACAAAACCAAAATGACTCCATCGGGGCAATACATATTCGACAAATTGAATGCGTATTATCAAAACGCGCCGTGGAAAGATGGCCCGTCTCCTATAAAGCCGCTTGCCGTTAATTTGCAAGATATGGGCGATGTTTCTGTTGAAATCTTCTCTTTGCAGGGTAAAAAATTGGGAACTGGTCGTTCTGTCTCCGATTTGAACCTGAAAAGCGGAACCTATATTTTGCTTGTTAGGCAGGGTTCTCAGACAAAAGTTTTGAAAATCGTTAAAAAATAATTTTTTTTGTTAAAAAAAATCTATTTTTTTCTATATTATAGATATGATTTCTAAGAATTGCAGATTAGCTTATGCAGTTTCATTAGCGGCGCTGTTTTTGTTTTTTACCGATGCTTCTGCCGCCTTTGACACTTACAAAAACCGCGATTCCGAACGGTTTCTAAAAAAAGAGATTAAGCCCTTCCACGCAGACCAAGACGTTTTGGTTGTTATTATGCGTGAGAGAATACCTAGAGGTGGAGGCTACACCTACCAGTATCCGCGTGAAAACCCAGAACCATTCATGACAGACAAATACGCTATGGAAGGCGATTTATCCATGGAAATAGAGTTGATAGCCAGTGATTATTCCGGTGTTGCTATATGTATAGCTGGTTCCAAGGATGTGACTCCCTATCTTGAAGATGGCGTTTTGGAATTTTGGATTAAGGGCGCTCAAGGCGGGGAAGTTGCGCAATACGTGCTTTTAGACGATGGAGTTAAAAGCAACGGAGAATCTTTGCAGGTTAAAATAGGCTCCAAGAGCTTTGGCGATATAACAACGGAATGGCAAAGGATAAGCATACCCCTTAGGCTGTTCGGGAACATGGGCGTTTATTGGGATTCCAAAAACCGGAGAGAGGTTTTTATGCCTTTCTCTTGGGCTAATTTAAAGGGTTTTAGAATAGAGGTGCGTAAAGATGAAAATCAGGCTTTCAAGGTTTGGATAGACGATATAGTTATTAAAAAGGTTGGCGAAGAATACAAAGGCCCGGAAGGTTATCCTTTCCGCAATATGTTGTGAGGATTGCATGAGAGTAAAAATTTTATTCAGTTTGTTCTTTTTCGCGTCTTTTGCATTCGCTCAAAGCGACCTGTCTCAGGTAGAGGCCCGTTTGGATTCGCTCGGAGAATATGCAGGCTCTGGGGTTATAGGTAAAGACGATTCTCCCGTTGCTGTTTCCGGCGATTTCACCGTGCGCTTTGGCCATATTGATTACTCTAAAACTGGTACTTTGCAGGGCGAAGAGAGTATGCGCACCTTTGTCAATTCTGCTCTAAACGCTTCTATTGTTATTTCTCCAGCATCTTATTTAACCGTGTTTTCCAACCTTTATTTGCCATTTGATTTCAGCGGATTTTTTGTGAACAGGCAAGCCTTTGCCCCCAATACCGAAAATTTTGGCAATATTGGCGAAAGGGTACAATATTTCCATCCATCCACTGATTTTTATGGGGTTTCCATAAACGAAAATATGCTTGTTGGCATGGATATGCGCGGTGGGGAGTTTGGTGCAACCTTGCTTATGGGTGGTGTTATTTGGGTCACCCAAAGCCCGCTTACCATGTATGAACGTGAAACCAGCCCACGCTTTATCTCTCAATACGAACTATACGAAGAGGAAAAAGTTGTTAGCACCTATTACAAAGAAAAGGGCTTTAAGCCTGTGAAAGAAGGAGGCAGGTCTTTTTGGACAAACCGTTCTTTTGGCGGAATGCTTTTGGATGTACACACTTTGCCGTGGAATTTAAAAGGGCAATTATTGCTTTCGCAGCCAAACAGCGTGGACATTGGAACCAGAGACGGACTCCGCCTTAACACAAGGGATAACAGCGAGCTTGCAATGGTGGGCACTTATGACTATCGCGGCGATGTTTTGGGCTGGCGTTTGGCAAAGGAGAAAATTGATTTTGACCAAGCCAGTTTAACCGTTGGTTTAAATTATATGGGAATTGATTTTAACCCAGAACAGATATACGAATCAGATGTTTATTATGCTCCTGTTTTTAGATATCCGGATAGCAGCTTAAAGTTTGAGAATCTGCGCGTTGCCTCCATAGATTTAAAAGGCAATTTAACTCCGCAATTCTTTTTGTCTTTTGATTTAGCACTCAGTTGGGACGATACCACAACTATATACACCACCCCACCTTGCAATAGCGGGCTTAGATGTTACAACGCCAAAGATAATAGTTCTTCGCCTTCTGCGAAAAATTTTGGCCTTTATGTAAAAGCTCAAGATAAGCATTGGGAACCTATAACCTTAGAAGTTATCTATTTGCCAAAAGATTTTTACTCACCCTATTCAATGGCAAACCCAGACAGAGTTGCATCTTGGCGCAAAGACCAATTTTATGTTGGCGCGGGAACTTTTCGCTATGGGCCAAATATGGTTGGCGCAAATGTTAAGTTGGAACCTGAATTTGACCGAGGGCGTTTTGATGTGCAATACGGCATTCACAAACAGGTGGAAGAAGGCGCGGATATAATAAATTTCAAATATAATTTGACAGGGCGGTATTTATGGGAGACCTCCACCAGTTGGACTAGGCACAAGCCTTTTTTCAACGCAGATTCGGGCTATGGAGATCCAAGGCGCTATACCTATAGATTAGCCGGAAGCCAGGGCAACCCTGCCTTCAAGCTGGGCGACCAAAGAGGAGGCCTGCGCAGTGGTTATGGTGAAACTTGGGATGCTTTTGCTGCTTACGAAAATGTTGAAGATGCCTTTCTTTGCGCCCAGTTCAATTTCTACAATCCTGTAGATGTGGAAAATACAAATTGCATGCCCTCTAGTGTAAAATGGAATTCCACTATAGCCATAGATATGGGTTATGATATTGGGCATTGGTTTGGTACGGATAGAAACATAATGTTGCAATTATACACAGCACTTTCGGGTGTTTCAAAATCCTTTCTTCCAGTTGCTTACACGGATAAATACGACAGCGACGTGCTTATGTGGAATTGGTTTGTGCAGTCGGAACCTGCAATAGCCATCACGTCTAAACTCCATGCGATTTTAATCTTTGGTTTTGAAATGTTCCGTGCGGAAAAGGCTTATACCGAACTTTCATTAAATGTTCCTAAGCCTGGGTCTTATAGCGATTTATATAGACATGGTAATAATGTTTATGATTATAAGCTCTCTCCTATAAATATTTTGCATACCTCTCTTGGTTTTGGTTTTGATTGGGATTTTGCCGCCCGTGCGGGTTTGCATTTTCGCTATAGATATTTGACCAGTAAAGATGAAAATTTGCCGCAGAATGATTGGAATGTTCACTATCTTCAAGCCGAAACAAAGGTTTGGTTTTAATAAGCGAGGCTGTGAAATATGAATAAAAAATTGATTTTTGCCGTTTTAGCCTCTTGCTCTTTGGTTTTTGCAACTGAAGACCCTGAGCAAATAGAGAATAGAGTGGAAGATATTAATGCTCGCAAAGGGCTTGAAATAAGCGGAACCGTTCGCAGTGCTTCTTTTAATTCTTATTTTGACTCCCCAGACGAAAGACCAAATAGCGTGGTATGTCCTCCAGGAACGCCCCCTGCTAATTGTTATCAAGGCTCTTATATGAATAGAATGCCAAACCACGAAATTTCTGAATTTGTACAAGTTGATTTGAATTTCAAATTCCGCCCGTGGGATATAATCACCGCTAATTTGCTCTTACGCTTGGGTGCGGGTGCGCAGGAATATTTTGCTGCTGCTTCTACAACGGTAAGCGTTCCTTGGATGAATATCGAGGGGAACGTGGGGGAGAGTTTCTATTGGGTTGTGGGTGATTTCCGGCAGTCTTATTCACCTTTAACCCTTTATATGCCCGGTATCGATATTATGTACGAGCCGACTATTTTTGCTCGCAAAAGGGAAATGGCTCAAAAAGAAGCGTTATTGCAAGACAATCAGAGAAATTTGCAGGGTTTCAATTTGCAGTTCCGTCCTCAGCTCGGTGAGCCATTTGGCGAATTGCGCGTTGAGGCTTTGATGGCTAGGCTCCGCCGTGCTGGTTATTTGGATGCAAGCGGTGCTATGGGCAATATGCTCCCCAACGAGGGTATTCCGGGTGCAACACAGGCAGGGCGTTTTGACAAATTCTTGATAGGTACAAACATCGAATTGTTGCCCCTTGATAAAAATCTGCTGATTGGCGGAACTTATCTGTCAATTTTTGACGACAAAGGCACCTCCAAATCCTATTCTTGCCCTAGTTGCCCATTGAATGCTTATGACAAAGAGTTTTTGCTCAACACTTTGGATTCCTTGCCGCAAAAAACCTCTATTATTGCAATCAGGGCAGGAGCGGATGTTGCTGGGTTGCTGGGGAATAGTTCCTTGGTTGCAAATTTAACCGCTGAACTTGCCATGTCTAAAGATGATGCTTATGATTTAATTTCTGTACCAGACCCAAGTGATGCCAGCAAGACTATCACAGAAAGTATAAGCCGGCAAGAAGATGGCAAAGCCATCCTTATGCAGATGGATTTAGGCTACAAAGGCGATATAAATGCGGTACTTTCCACTTCCTTTATCCGCAACGATTCTGGGTGGTTTAACAATGTAGCGCAGTCTCCATCTTTCTTTGCTCGCAGGGTATTGAACAGCGATAAAGACGTTGGTTGCAGGGTTAACGGACATTGCACCAACACAGATTTTAATTTGAGCAAATATGGGGTTTATTCACCGCTTTATTCCTCTTTTGACGCTCTTTACTTCTTTACGCCCAAACATTCGCCCATGCACCCTTCACTTACTCCGGGCGAACCTTCTAGCAATGACCAAACTAGGAGCTATAATGCCTCTCCTTATGCAAAAACCTCTTGGAACCCTTCTGTTTTAACACGTGCCGAACTTGCCCTTTTAGAAGAACTTTCCGACCTAAATTTGCAAATGGCTTTGCCAAACGGTTTTGCAACTTCTAATCGTCAGGGTTATCAAGAAGTTTTAACCGTTAGTTGGAATGAATTGATAGAAGTTAAGGGTTTATTTGCAAACTATGGGCAACTCAACGCCGTTGCTAGAACAAAGAGTGCGCAATACTCGGAATTTGGCGGTGGCGCAAAAGTTAGTGCTTTTGGAGTTGAACTTAGCGGTAGCTACAAACAAAGCGCAAAGGAACAGGAATTTCAAGATTTTGGCAAAGTTGAATTCAACAGCGATTTTACAAACGTCGGTTTTTATTGGAGATTTTACAAAAGATTTGGCTTTGCATTTGGCTATCAGAAGATAAATTCAGATTTGAACGCAGAAGGAGCAAATGTTCAAAGAGCGCAAACGTCTAATTTAAAAGGCGGCCCTCCTACCATTCCGGTAACAACTTTTGCTATTATGCCTGTTGTTAAATCGGCGCAAAACCAATGGATGGCTGGAATTGATTACACCATAGCTCCTCACGCTTGGCTTTCTGTAAACTATGGCGTTATGAGCGTGGAGAACACTTATGACTTGAACGGTTTTGTAAATGATAATGGGGAAATAAGTTTGGGAACGAATTTGCCAAATTATTTGGTGGTGAATGGAACTGAAGCTGGGAAAAAGGAGTTAAGGCATGAATTTTCACGCAACATTCTTGAAGCAACCATCAATGTGGAATTTTAAGAGGTGAATATGAGATATGCAATAGTAGTTTTAGGTTTGCTTTGCAGCATGTCTTTTGCTCAGGTTTCTGCTGCGCTAGACAGCATAGAAGAAAATGTAATTGGTTTTGCTGTGAACGGCCATGCTAAGGGTGGCATAT
Source organism: Candidatus Fibrimonadaceae bacterium (assembly GCA_031281265.1). Lineage (GTDB taxonomy): Bacteria > Fibrobacterota > Fibrobacteria > Fibrobacterales > Fibrobacteraceae > Fibrimonas. Next base: position 48,868 of record JAITFO010000092.1, on the reverse strand, counting down.
TGTCTTCTTCCCTTTCTTACGATACATCAGATGTCTCTGAATATTCAGCTTTTACCGACTTTTTATTGAACATCTCCGTTCGCCCCAGCAACGAAACAAAAGCTACTTTTGATTTGCGCTTTCACAAAGATTGGCAGTCCGCATATCGCGAGGGCAATAATTCCCCCATAGTCAGGTGGTGGAGCTACGATGGCAATATATTGGATAAAAAGCTGAAATTCAATTTGGGAACAATGCGCCTTGCCTACACTCCGCTCACCATTTATCTACCGGAGCCGGAATTCATCATGGAACCGGAGATATTTGTCGATTTAAAAAGAGAAGCGATGGAAGAGAGATATTTAGACGGCACAAATAGGCGGCTTTTGCAGGGTTTAAATTTGGAATACCAAATGTCTGCTGGCATGTTTGACAAGATTTTTTTGCAGGGAACAGTTGTGCGGCTCCGCAAAGTTGCAGATGCATCAGATAGAATATCCTTTGACTTTGACCCAAGCAAAGATAGGTTCTCTACCGGTGCTCGTTTTGGCATTGAAACGCAGGGTATATATTTTGGAGTAAATGAGGTTTTCACCTTTAACAGATTCAGCAGTTCTTTTAAAAATACTCTTGTCGATACCGCCGATGCGTTGGATTACGAAAAAAATAATGTTATGAGTTTTGAATTGAGCTATAATAGCAAACAGTTGTTGCAAGGCCCTGTGAGTTTTGGAGTGGATGCTGAATATGCTTTATCTAGTTGGAGTTGGTGGCAACATAAAAGAGATGCGGCAATAACAGAGAGCTCTTTGGATTTTGCTGCTATACCTGATGAAGTTCCCTCTGTTACATCACCCGGCACTAACAAGCCAAATTATTACCCATATTATAAAATTACCAGTACTAAGCCTAGATACAAACTTTCGATGGTTGAAGAATTGACATCCAATGCCGCCTTGCTTGCGAGAGCCTTTGTTTCTTATGACGAAAATCCTTTTGAAGCAAAATTTTCGGGAACTTTTTTGAAAACAGACAAGGATTTTGAAGCAGAGCTTGCGGCTACACCTGCATATTTGCCCAATTTGCCCATATTGAACAGCGATGCGGATTTAGCACAAAATTTAGAGCAATTCCGTTCAGGTTCTTTGGAAAATATGTATTACTCTCTTTATTACACCCTGCCTCTTAATGCCATATCAATAGTTAGTGGCAAGCAAGGGCTTGCAACCAATTCTTTATGTATTAAAGGTTCAAATAGTTCTTCAATTTCTCTTTATCAGGCAGCTTGTTTAGATAATAACTATAAACTTGTGCAATACTATCGCAATGCATATACGCAGCAAACCTATACCCGTTTGGAGCGCAGCAAATTTTCTTTAGTAGACCCTTCCGTAAATATGGCGCTCCCTAATGGCTACGCCACTCCAAATAGAAGCGGTGGAGATGCAGACTTAAAATTCACGTGGAACAAATCTGTGAGCTTTAGGGGAGTATTTGGAACGTTTTCTGCTGAAGAAGGTGCAAAATACACCCGTGTTGGCAGTGGCTTGGAAGTTAATGTGGCGCGCCTAGCAGATTTAAGCATACCTTTGGTGGTTACAGGTTCTTATGAACAGAACAAAGGGGAAAACATCAATTTGGATTCTTTGAACTCTTTGAACGTTCAAACAAACCGTATAATGGCTGGGTTTAAAGTGGGAATATGGAAAGGGCTTTCTTTGATAGGAGGTTTCCAGCAACTGGCAAAAGAGTTTGAAAGTCCCTATGTAATTGTAAAAGATGTTTTTAATGTAAATAAAACTAGCGAGACTTTGATTATTGGCGGTCCGCAATATAAAATAAGCGAAAGGGCAAACTTCACTTTGCAAGGTGCTTCGCTTTCAAATACTGTTTCTTATACCGAAAGCGGAGTAGCAAAAGATATTATATTGGATAAACTAATTATGTCTGGAATGGTAACTGTGGGTTTTTAAGGAGGATTTATGAAAAATATGTATGTTTTTTTATGCGTTGTTGTGGTTCTGTTTCTAGGCTCTTGCGCAGATTTATCGATGGATAATGAAGAAGCCCTTAAAGCAGATTTTCCAAGTGATTTTAATTGGAAAGAGTATAAAGAAATAAATAACGATGTAGCTATGAGCCAAATTGTTTTAGACCTTAATGGAAAAAGAGGAGACAAAGATTCTATAAAATATTGTGTTAATAATATTTTGCGTGATTTAGATTTTGCAAAAACTGTTTATGTGGATTATTTGCAATGCCCGGAGCAAAGTTGGGACAAAAATGATAGATGCTTTGGAAAATATGGCAACAACATCAATTATTCTAAAGCAATAGTAAGATACAACCCAGCAACGGATAAAATGGACACAATAGGCTGGCAATGCGTAATAGGGACTTGCTGGAGCGAAGGTTGGGGTGAATTGAAAGATAGTTTGGAAGCATATTCAGAAGCGACCAAGATTGGTTTACCGGTGATTAAAACTATGTGCCAATTTATTCCAGAAGTTTCTGGAGTGGGAGAAGCGAGAAGTTATTTAGAAAATTTTCTTTTTAATTCAACTCTTATCGAGCAGCACTATCACTTCTTTGGTCGTTACGATGGCAGGCCGTATAAATACTGCAACGGGAATAAGGGTGAAGAGAAAAATCAGGAAAAGCATGCGGAGAAGCGAGGAACTTATTATGATTATGGCAGATATACTTTTTGCTTGGATAAAAACGACGAAAAGATATATGTAGCACAATGAGGTTTGCGATGAATAAATTTTTGCCGTTTTTTGTTTTGTTGTGCGTAGCTACGCTTTTTGCCCAAGGCAGGGTAGTCGCATATTTCCCGCATTGGGCGCAATATGCGCAGTTCAAGCCCTCGGACGTTCGCTACCATTTAGTGACGGAAATTCGCTACGGCTATCTATCGCCAAGTGGCTCCGAGTTGCTCTTTACAGACGAATCGGACAAAGAAAATTTTTTGAACTTGGTAAAACGGGCAAAAGATGCCAAGGTTAAACTTACGGTTGCAATAGGTGGCCTAGGCGCGGAAGACGCCGTTAGAGGGGTTTCTGCGAGTGATTTAGCATCAGCTGCTAAAAAATTTGAGCAGCAATACGGCGTTAATTCCTTTGAGATAGATGGTGGCGCAATTGACGCAAAAGACCTGCCAAAATTGCTTTCGCAAGCGGCGGGAATTGCAAATGCTGGTTTTTCTGTGAGTGTTGCTATCCCTGGCGTTGAGTCTTTGGCAAGCGCGGTTTCCGGTGCGGATTTCAGCAAAATAGAGAATCTTTCCTTATGGTTCACAGACGAGGCATCGGTAAGCGACTCCAAGGTTAAACCAAATTCAAACACAGCTGAGGTTCTTGATATTTTGTCTGCTTTTGCAAAAGCTGGCGTTCCTAGAAATAAATTGATGCCCATAGTTCCATTCTATGGCAAAACATTTTACAAGGCAAAAGGGCTGGGTTCTTCCCACGAAGGGGCAGGCTCCGGCAACGAGGGTGCTTTGCCGTATAAAGACATTATGGGCAAATTCAACAAAAAAGATGCCTACAGTGTAACTTTTGACGAATCTTCAAAGAGCGAAGTTGCCGTCAACGAAGAAGAAACCATAGTTTTCAACGGCATCCCCTCCATTAAAGCGGTTGCCGAAGCCGTTAAGGAAAATGGCTATGGTGGCGTTGCCGCTTTCGATATTTCCGGAGACCACAGAGAGCCCATAGTTTCGTTATTAGTAACCATAGGCCAAGTTTTGCGCCCCGAAATCGATTACAAAAAAAAGAAGTAGGGGCGTATTGCATACGCCCTTTTATACAATGCATACACACCTAATATACATTGGCCGTTTTGAACCCCCTCACAACGGGCATTTTGCCACAATCCGCAAAGCCTTGGAGCAAACGGAAAACCTAATAATTTTCATAGGCTCACACGAAACGTGCCGCAGCCTGCGCAACCCCTTCACAACCGAAGAGCGGCTGGAGATGTTCAAAATCGCCCTAACCCCCGAAGAGCAAAAAAAGATAACCTTCATCCCCATCCACGATTCCAATTACAACCACCCCGAATGGGTGCGGGCGGTTGTAGGGGCGACCCTCGCGGTCGCCCCTACAACCGCCGCGGTCGCCCTTCCCGCCCACGCCATCGGCATAATAGGCCACAAAAAAGACAGCACCTCCTACTACCTAGACCTATTCCCCGAATGGGAATTTGTGGAGATGCCGCTCTTGGAAGGCGGGCTTTCTTCCACGGAAATTCGCAGAGAATGGTTCAGCGGCACCTTAACCCAAGAACATATCCCGCTGGCGGTCTATAATTACCTCAAAAGCAAAGAAAATGAGGAATGGGCAAAAAATTTAAAAGAGGAATATAGACTGGTAGAAGAGTACAAAAAAGAATGGGCTTCCACGCCTTACCCCCCTATTTTTGTGGCTGGAGATGCCCTTGTAATCTGCAAGGAGCATATTCTTTTGATAGAAAGGGGAGCCTTCCCCGGCAAGGGTCTATACGCTATGGCTGGTGGCTTTTTGGACAGCAATGAACCTATAAGGCATTGCGCCATAAGGGAGCTTATTGAAGAAACGGGGATAGAGCTTAGCCCCAAGGAACTGGACAAAAGCATAAAAGACCACCGCGTTTTTGACGACCCTCACAGGGAGCCTCGCGGCAGGATGATTTCCCACACCTTTTTCTTTGACCTACAGGTGCCAGAGCTTCCAAAGCTCAAAGCCGCAGACGATGCCAGTGCCGCTTTTTGGTTCCCTTTAAAAGACATAGACAAAATCCGCTCAAAATTCGGCGGCGACCATTATAGAATAATCAAAAACATGCTAAGTTAGCCATCCAACACGCCATCTACATATTCCTTGTCTTCTTTTTCAAGGAATTTATTCTTTTCAAGCGTAAAAGTCAACGCTTTGATAGCGTAGTTCAAATGGGCGATGTCGTTGTTTTTAAGCGTCAAGATAGACGCCTCCACACCATCTATTCTCTTTTCTAAGAAGTTGAACCTTCTCTCAAAAGACGTGCTAAGCTTTACGTATCCACAATAGCCGAACACCATCAGCAACAGCATACGCACATTTTCTGCATTTAACAGCAATTCCACCATTTTCTCCATAAAATTACCTCGCTTTGAGTCTATATATCCTTAGACGCTTGTCGAGGCAAAAAAAATTCAAAAATCTTCTCTTTTTATAAAAATATATTATAATTCTCAATTATTCCATAAAATTAGCCATCTTCACCCAAGTTTTTCAGCGATTCCTGCACGCTTTGCTCCGTGTTTTTCAGTATGGAACGGCAAAATTTTATCAAATCCGAGGCTTCTTTCACCAAATCCGCCAATTCGTCCACCCCAACATTCGACCGGTCGATATTTTCCAAAATCTCCTCTAGCCGTTTAACAGCCTCGCTATACTTCGCATTAGCGGAGGAACCCATAGGCAGAATTTAGTAAAATTCCCGCAAAAAACGCAAAAAAAAGCAAAAAAACAAGTTTTTTACAAAAAAGTGTGATTTTTAAAAAAAAAAATCTATTTTAATAACACTTGTTGGAGTAATTTATGGATTGTTTGCAAAATCTCGAAAAAGAGCTGGAACTGCTGAAAGTGGAATACGCCAAATTCAGTGGCGGCAACAAAACAGCGGGGACTCGTGCTCGTAAACACCTGCAAAATATAAAAAAGATCGCTCAGGAGCTTAGAACCTCAATTCGAAGCTCGAAAAAAGAGGAAAGTACCTAACGGAGGCAAGGGCTTTATATGATAAAACATCTTTCTATTGCTATTGGTGCTGCACTGCTTGTTCTTGCTTCGCCAATGGCTTATGCTGCCTCTCTTTCCAGTGATTGCAAGGAAGAGCTGACAAGTCTTTCTAGGCAAAGCGATTTTGATGCGCAAGATTTTATGCGGGATTTGCCAAAGGCTATATCAAAGGCAAAATCCCAGCCAAAAAATAGGCTAAAAGATAAAGAGAAAGCACCTGTAGGCATAAGCGTAGGTTGCCTAAGAACTCTTCCAGACTCTCAGAGTGAGCTTAAATCCACCCTTAAAGATGTAGGCATAGACGCTTCTGCCAAGTCCAGAGACGATGATGACGATTTTGGTGGTAGCAAGTCAACTGTTAGGGAACGCAGCAGCAAAGGCGATTTTATTGCCTACGGCAGAGCCGAACCTAAAATTATCCGTGTTCCGGGTAATTATAAAACCATATCAGATGCTCTTGGAAACGCGGATTATGGCGACACGGTTTTAGTTAAGCGTGGCGTTTATAACGAAAACATAACCCTGATTATGGGCGTGGTGCTAAAAGGTGAAGACCCGTTGACCACCATAATAGATGGAGGGCGCAGAGGCCCAACCGTTATGGGAACAACAGGTTCCGAAATATCGCATTTCACCATCCGCAATGGCATGGAAGGTATTCTCTGCGAGAATACAATGCTTTTTATCCACGATAACTATGTCATAGATAACCACGCAACTGGTATAGCTGCGTTCATCACTTTGCCAGAAATAGCGAATAACGTGGTTTACGGCAATCGCTGGAGCGGTATTCTAGCTTGGGGTGCAAAGTCCTTGGATTCTAAAATTGAGCAGAATGTTGTGCTTCGCAATGGATTCTCAGGGCTTGCGCTAAAAGGGCCGTCCAATGTGGTGGCACTCAACAATATATTCATGGAAAATCACTATTACGGAGTTTTCGCAGATCCTGCTTCTGGCCAAACCCGCATGGAATATAACAACATATACAAGAATTATTACCCGTTCAACCGTTTTATCAAAGTGAACAGAACAAACGTCTCTCTAGAACCGATGTTCCGTAATCCGTCTCCTTTTAGCCCAAATTTCTTTTTAGTTCCCAAATCGCCGTTGATCAAAAGAGGTCACGAGCGTTTGGATATAGGCCTTATAGAAGACGTTTCTTTAGTTTATCGTGTGCAAGAAGAGGCTGTTATAGAGAGGCCCGTGTATAAACCGGTAGATCCTACAATCGAAGAATTTGTTCCTGAAATAGGGCCGGAACCGGAACCGGAGCCAGAGCCTGAGCCGGAACCACCGCCACCACCGCCACCGCCAAAGAAGGTGTTCGTGGTAGAGGGTGTTAACTTCTTGAGCGGCAAAGCGGATATCACAGATGATTCGTTTGCCAATCTTATGACTGTTGTAGAAATGATGAAGACCTATCAGGAAGTGACATTTAAAATAGTTGGGCACACAGACAATGCTGGTAGACCAGACGCAAATCAAAAGCTCTCAGAGGCAAGGGCAAAGGCTGTTATGGACTTCTTGATAAGCCGAGGCGTGGACAGCTCTCGCCTTAGCTATGAAGGTAGAGGTCAGGATCAGCCAATTGCATCCAATAATACCGCTGCGGGTAAGGCTAAAAACCGTCGCATAGAATTCCAACGCACGGATAATTAAGGAGAATTGACAAGTGAAATACATACTGCTCTCTGCTGCGTTAGTGTTTTGTTTTGCGAGTTATTCGCTCGCATCACCGTTTTATTCTCCCAACAAATATCAGCAAAATGATTGGTTTGGCGAATTTGGCGGAACAACCTCCATGTATATAAACCCCGCTGGCATAGCGGAAGCCGACCAGCTAGAAGTTGCGGGTGGCTTTTTTGCTACCATAAGCGGAGCTGCCATGCAAGAATATGGTGCCGTTGTTTTTCCTTATAGTTATGACCATACGTTTGGTTTCTCTTTCTTTGAAAACGGAGCCACGGTAATTGCCAATGATCCTCTAGACCATGGCGATTATATGGAAAACGCCTATATATTTGGCTATGCTTACCGTCTGTTTCATTGGCTTGCTATAGGTGTGAACCTGTCAATTTTGCAGGTGGACCAATTCGGCTACAATAAGCAATTTACCGTAGGTGGTGATTTTGGTATTAGCTGGAACCCCATAAACAATTCAAGGCTAGGTAGCTTGCAAGTAGGAGTTGCTATTCAAAATTTGATGCAACCGGTTATCGCCAGCACAGACCCCGATAACACCGAAACTCCCAGCTATGGTTTTGTGGCACCTTCGTTTTTTGCCAGCGTGGATCCAAAAACGGGTTATGCAATACCTTCTAATTTGAATGTATCTCTGTTCTACCGTGGCATGAACCGCGCTTTGGAAATAAAAGCCGAAGCCAGCATTGTGGATATTTTCCCTGAGCCAACGGAAAACTCTGATCCTGCTGGAAACCCAGCTAATGAAGGCAAGATGCTTGCCACCAGTTTTTCGGGAACTTATTTTATAACCCCTCATGTAGGTGCTAAACTGCGCTGGACAAAGGAAGGTTATCCTGTGATAGGTGGAACGGTGAATGTTAAAGACGTAAGCCTTTTCCGCTACCTGAGTTTAGATGTTGAAATGTCTCACGATGATATAATAGAGAAAAAGAATCGTGGCTTTTTGTGGAATGTTCGCGCCGCCGCTCGCTTTGGCGACACTCGTGAAGAGAGCATTGGTGAAGCCCGTTACCGCCGCTTGAAGATAGAGCCGGAAAACGATTACCGCTACGCTATGCGTCTTTACCTGAACCGCGATTTTATTGGGGCATCTTATGCGTTTGGCAAAGTGCAGACCAAATATCCCACATTCCACTTGGTTGACCAAGCAGCATTCTACAAAGGAAAATCCTTTGAAAATATGCGTATGCACTTGGCAGCTCAAGAAATTTATAGAGATGCTATAAATAAGTATCCTAATTCTGACCAAGTTCCAAAATATCACTTTCAGTTGATGAACATCGACTATAAAGAAGGTCGTTTTAGCGATGCGATGGCAAAGCATCAGTTCATAATCCAGAATTTCCCCAAATCAGACGTTAAATCTGATGCCGACTACGTCGCTGGCCAAATAAAATTTGAGCAGGGTCAATACAGAGAATCTATTGATATGCTTTCTTCAATTTTGCCCGGTAATGCAAACTATTTCTACGCTCGCTATACAATGGGCATAGCATATAGCCGTCAGGAAAAATGGGACGAGGCTAAAGGCTCTTTCAACGATATTTTATCTTACCAGGCAGCCAACCAGTCAGAAAAAGATTTGCAAGATGCCGCAAAAATTAAATTGGGTCACATTTTCTTCTCTGAACAGGATGGAGTGCCTCAAGCCGCTAAATACTACGGTCAGGTTACGAATGTTAATTCTCCATTCTACGAAGAAGCAGCCCTTGCGCTTGCATGGAGCTTCTTGAAGTTCCATAAAACTAAGGAGGCAAAGCCCTTTACCCAATGGATAATAAAGAACCGTCCTAATTCCTATTTGATTTCAGAAGCCTATTTGGTTCTAGGCTACTGCGATTATTTGGACAAAAATTTCCGAGCAGCAGACAAATACTTGGCTATGGCTATAAAACTCACGGAAAATCCTACTATCTCAAAAGAACAAAAAGATAGTGCGAATACCGCTTTTGGCAATATGAAAGAGGGCTTTGACAGCGTTCAAATAAGAGCTTTGGATTTGGCAAGGCAGCTTCCCACTCCAAGAGTTGAGCAAAAACGCGCAGCTCTAAATCCCGATTTTGAAAGGGCTAATCGCGAAATTGAAACCTTTGCAGATTTTCAACAGCGTGTTATTCAGAGCGACCGCTTTGATGCAAGCAGGCAAAGGGTTTTGGGTGATGCCAGACTTACAAAAGCTATAGTCTCTACGAAACTTGCCGAAATGCCGCAACCAAAGGGTAAAGAAAGGGATGACGGCTCGTTTGAGGTTGATGATTTGGATTTGGATGATTTGTAAAATTTGAACAAAGGACAGTGTTATGAATTTGAGAGCTCTTTTCTTAGCGTGTATGGTGATGCTTACGGGTGTCACTTACGCAGCCGGCAATTGCGATTCAGAAAAAGATAAATTGAAGAAAATCGTTGAGAAGTGTAAAAAACTCTCAAATTCTGGAAAGAATACCGACTCTTGCAAAGAAGATGCTAGAGCACAGCAAGCCAAAGCCAAAGAAGTTTGCGCAGCGGCTCAAACCCAAGCTAATCGCCAAGCCGCCGTTGGCGATGTTTCTAGCGCAGAACAGCTCGAGAAGGCCATTCAGGAATGGGAACAGACTTCCAAAACCATGAAGTGCCGCGAAAAAAACGTGAAGAGCAGAAACAGCAACTGCTCCACTGTTTTGCAGCAATGGGGTCAGCAGCTTTTCAAATTGGAAGAGCTTAATTTTGCCAAGGAACAGACTGCTTACGAAGAACTTGTGCAGTGGTGCGCCGACCGCGACAATAAAGGCCCAAAGTGTGCAAGAATAAATGAAGCGCCAAAGAACCTTCACGAAGGCTCTTTGCCAATTTTCCTCGATTATGTTGATATTTTCCCGGATGGCCCAAGCGCAGCCAATATGCTTTTCCAGTCATCTTTCATTTTGGAAGTGAGAGGCAAGGAAGAAGAGGCTTTAAAACTCCGCGAAAGGATGGTTCAAAAATATCCCAATCACACTTTAACGCCGGGTGCATGGCTCCGTATAGGTGAGTATTGGTTTAACAAATCCAAATGGTCAAACGCCATAAAAGCCTACGAAAAAATCACTGACAAAGGCGGTGCCGTTATAAACAAAAAAGAAGCTGGATACGCCATGTTCCATCTTGCGGAAGCCTACTACAATCAGGCGGAGTTTGAAATTGCCGCGCAAAAATTCTGGGAATATATAGACGGCGCAGACAAGGGCAAGTACATAAAAGATTTGCGTGTTGAAGCTATGGACTTTATGGCAACTTCGTTCTCCGATTTGGACGATGGTATTAAAGTAGCCGATAAATTCATAAAGTCAAAAAAAGTTCCTTATCAGGATTCTCTTTACTTCCGCATAGGTATAAAAGCTAAAGACCACGATAGGTTGGAACAAGCTTTGCAGGCATTTAGATTTTTGCTCGATATCAACCCGACATATATAGATGCTCCTCTTGCAGATACGGCAATAGTGGGTATTTACAGGACACAGCAGAAATTTGACCTAGCTCAGAAACAGCGCTTTGACCTTGTTAAGCGCTATGACCGCAATTCCCCTTGGTATAGAAAAAATAGCAACAACAAAGAGAGCATGAAAAATGCTGACAACGCAATTCGTAATGCTATGTTCGAGATACCGCTCTTTATACACGTAGGTGCCGATTCGCTTTACAAAATGGGTGATACCGAGGGCGCAAAGAAGGAATACGCAAATGCTGTTAAGCATTACAACAATTACGTAGACAAGTATAAAAGCGAGCCGGACTGGAACGAGTATAGAATTCACATGTATTTGTCTAGCCTTTACGGCGAGTTGAAGCAATACGAAAATCAAGCTAAGATGTTCAACTGGATAGTGGACACGGATACCGTTCGCTATGGGCGCCGTCCGCAAGGCTTCCCAAATCTCATAACCAAGAACGATGCTGCTTATAACGCCGTGGTCGCTATGAATACAGCTCGTGAAAATGCGATGAAGAATAAGGCCAACGGCGATACCCTTAAAGCCTATAACTTGCCGGAGACAAAAGCATATTTTGCTCAAGTTGATAGGTATATGTCAAAGTTCAGCAGAGATACCGCAGCACCTGAAATAGCTTACGATGCGGCATTGGTTCATTACGAAGCCAAACAATATAGAACATCAATTGATGTGTTGCGCAAATTGCTCGTGGATTTCCCAAACCACAAACACACCCTTTTAATACGCCGCAGGTTGGCACAGGCTTTGTTGATGGACGGCCAGCTTGACGATGCTCAAAAAGAGTTGGAGTGGCTATTTGTTCAATACACAGACAAGAAAGGTTTGGGAGTCAGGGATAGCAACGCTGTAACCACTGCCAAGGAAATTGAAACTGCAATTGCCGCTGTGCTTTACCAAAAAGCGGAGAAAGCGGTTAAAGCTGGGCAATTCCAAGCTGGCGCAGAAGCGTACATAGCTTTGGTAAAGAGATTCCCCAGACTTGATTTTGCCGACAAAGCATTGTTTGATGCTGCCGTGGCTTACGAGAGCGCAAACCAAAATACCAAGGCGGCAGAAACTTGGATGCGCATACCTAGAGAGTATGCCAAGTCTCCTCAGGCTGTTCAAGCGGTAGTTCGTGCTGCTAGAGCGTATAGAAAAGATGATAAGAGATTGGAGTCTGCAAAAACCTATCTGTACATAGTGGATAACTTCCCGCAGGATTCCGCAGTTATAAATGCAATTTTTGCGGCAGCCCAAACTTACGATTCAATCCCGGGCAAAGATTCGCTCACAAACAGAAGGCTTGCTGCCCAAACCTACGAAATTGCGTTTAAGAGATACCCCAAACACGAAAGAACCCCTGGTTTGCTATACAATGCCTGCCTAGCTTACGATGCTATAAAAGACGTAAAAGAGGCTATTCGTTGCAACCGTGATTTGATAAGGGAATATCCAAAAAGTGCTTATGCTTTGGATGCTGCATACAGTATTCCTATGGCTTACGAAAATGCCAAAGACTGGCCAAATGCGGTTAAAGAATACGAGAACTTCGTGAAGAATTACACCTCAGACAAGGAAAAGCTGATCAATGCCTATATCAGAACCGCAAGGGCTTATATGGAGCTTAAAGATACTGCGAAAGCAATTCTCAACTTTAAGAACACCATTGCCACCTACGACAAATACGGTATTCAGCTGACCAATTCAGACCCTGCCTTTGCTGCGGAAGCCTCCTTTATGCTCGGAGAATTTGAAAAGGCAACTATGAACCCGCTTGTAATAAAGGGTAATGAAAAAGCCAAACTTGATATGATTAAAAAGCTGATGGCAATTTTGCAAAGCTCAACAAAGCATTATGCTAAGTCCGCTGAATACGCTTCTGAAAAATGGACTTTCCGAGCGAAGAACCGCATAGCCGAACTATTCGTCACGGTTGCTACAAAGGTCCGCGAACAAGAGATTGATGTAAGGGATAAAAAAGGCAACGTGGACAAAGAAAGACTCTTTGTTGAGAGGATTCAGGTGGTTCAGCAGTTGCCCTCTTATTATGAGCAAGCAAGGCCTTTGTTCGGTGTTAACATTGACTTGGCTCGCGAACAAGGTTATTACAACCCTGACGTGGTGGCTGCCCAAGATGGCTTTATTGAAATGTTCTTCCGTGATTGCCAGAACTTCTACGATGTTGGCAATGCCTTTGCCGAAGCCCCGCTACCAGATAGCGCTGCTATGTTTAAGGAATTCCGTGCAGAAGGCTATGCCAAAGAAGATGCAGCGGACGCTGTTCACGAAGATTTGGAAGCCTATCGCGAAGAATTGATGAACAAGAGCCAAACCGCTAAACAAGGAGCGTTGCCTCGTTGCGCTGCTGGAATAAAAGCAGCCGCCCACTATGGCATTAAAAACCGCTGGGCAGACAGCTTATTTGCCCTTGTTAAGAAAATTGACGGGGAAAACGAGATATTGAGCGTTCAGATAAAGGAATTTGACCCAAACACCTTGTTCAGGGACGACCATTACAACAAAACAAAGGCTCGTTTGACTCAAATTGAAAAGTCCGAAGAGTTGGATATACAGGAGCAGTTCAAAGTCTATAAAGACATTGTTACCGAAGGAAAGGCCAAAAATGCCGAACTCAAAAAAGAATTGGAGAGGCTAAAGGGTATACAAAGGTCAAGGTCATCGGCTTCTTCTTATGATTCAGACTCATCCCCAGGGGGAAGGTAAAAAAAAGTGAGTATAGATTGTTTTTTTTTAAAAAATAATCTATATTTACCAAGAGAAAAAAGGTTTCATTCATCCACTTAACCATAGGAGTATTACAATGGATGTCGTCATAAAAAACACGCTTGCTTCATTTGACCCTTCACAGGCAGGTTGGCAATTCATGTGGGTTATTTTGTTCGTAGGCTTGGCAGGCCTTGGAGTTGCCATAGAGAGGTTCCTTTACATCTATATGCGTTCCTCTTCTGGTCGTGACAGATTCCTTTTGGAATATGGAAGGCTTGTGGCAGACAAAAAATACGAAGACGCGGTTTCTTTCTGTGGCAGATCTCAGCTTCCCATTGCTGCTGTTCTCGGTGCTGTTCTTGCAACACGCGATAAAGGCAAAGAGGCTATGGTTGCATCAAGTGATGCTACTTTCTTAACGGAAGCTCCTCGTGTAAACAGATATTTATCAATTATAGCTCTCATAGCTTCAGTTGCAACTCTTCTTGGACTAGCGGGAACGATTTTCGGTCTGATCATAACCTTTGATGCTGTGGCTAACAAACCTGCTGCGGAACGCCCAGCTGCTCTTGCTAACGGTATTTCTGTAGCTATGGGTACAACATTGCTTGGATTGTTCGCTGCAATTCCTCTGCTCGTAATTCAAGGTTTCTTGAGCATGATTTCCGAACGTGTTATACAAGAAATGGAAGAGAAGAGCTTAAAAGTTATTAACTCGTTTGCCTAATGAGGTTTATTTATGGCAAAAAATCTTAAAAAAGCCGATAAGGTAAAAGAACCGGACATGCTTCCGATTATGAGTCTTATGACCATTCTCATTCCAGTTCTTTTGACCATGATAGCTTTTCAAAAATTGGCAATTGTGGAAATCAACATGCCCGAAAGATCTGATGCAACTCAGGAAGCCGCGCCTCCTCCGGAGCCAGATGACAACGCTTTGAATTTGACGGTAGCTCTTGCTAAAGGCTATGTTGAAATTTGGGCACGTGGCGGTTCTTTGCCTAAGGTGTTTTTCAGGGAGATGTGGACTTTCCGTTGCAAAAGCGACAACGATACCATCACTTATGACCCTAGTGGTTTTGAATATGATGCGGACGGAGTCGTAAAAAATCCACCTAAATGCCAAGATGGCACTACTATGGATGCGGAAAAGTTTAAGTATTCCATAGAAACCATAGGCTTATGGACATTGCTAAGGACTAGCGAAGAAGACCCCGGAGTAGTGCAGATGTCTGTTTATAGCAAAACAGATTCCGCATATTTGAACGTCGAAAATGAGTTTATCACTACTCTTTCCGATGTTAAACCAGGTGCGGTAGTTGCAACTCTTACCGAAAGTTCTTCTAGAAAGCTAGCTTGTGGGCAATCCGCTCCCGGTGTAGAGGATATATGCGTGGACGGAAAACCCGCAATATCTTTAAAGCCTCGCAGTGCTTATGATGAACTCGCTAAAACCCTTATAATGATTCGCAACCGCTTTATAGATAGTCCGGATGCCGATAATATAATTGTTATTGCCGATGACGACACTGCTTTTGACAAAATTATCAATCTTATGGACAGAGCACGCGATGCGGGATTTCCTAAAATCCAGTTAGCAGTGTTGCAAGGAGGTTAAAATGGCGAGAAAGGCTAGAAAATATGGTGAAAGCGCAGAAGTTCCTTTAACGTCCATGATGGACGTTATGACGATTATCTTGGTGTTTTTGCTCAAACAGATAGACGCCGAAGGCCAGTTGATCACCGCTGCAGAAAACTTGGTTTTGCCCACTTCAACCTCCAAAAAGGTGCCTACCGAGGTATCTATGGGCGTGGTTGTGGATCAGAATTGGGTGCTCGTTGACGGGCAGCAGATAACAGAGACAAAAAAAGTCGCTGAACAAGATTCGCTTTTAGTTGAAGCTCTGGATAAAGTGCTTCAAGAAAAGCGTGCGGTGGAAAAAGAAGCTATGCTACAGAGAGGCGAAGATGCCGAGGGTGGCGGAAAGGTGATTATTCAGTTGGACAAGAACACGCATTTTGGTATTATGTATAAGGTTATGGCAACTTGCGGGTTGTCTGGCTTTTCCAATATATCGTTTGCCGTTAACATGAAGAATCCGGAGGATTAAATGGCTGAAGAAATTAAAAAAGGCGGAAAGCCTAAGCTAGATCCCTTTGTAGCATCAATGCTTCCAGAAAGCGATAAGCGTGCAGCTAGCTTTATGGGCGTGTTTGCGGCGTTCTCAATTTTGCTCGGCTTCTTGGCATCTATGTACGAAGCAGCGGTGGACGAGATTCTATTCGAAAGCATAGAATCCGAAGACTTGTCCGCTTCTATGAAGATCGACGAAAAGAAGGAAGAGAAAAAAGAGGAAAAGAAGAAAGCTGAAAAGCCTCGTAAAAAGGAAGGTGGCGGTGGCAAACCTCGTGGTAAAGGTCAGCCCAATGCTCCACAGAGCCGTGGTGTGTTGAAACTGCTCACAGCAAAATCTTCCAAGTCCAATTTCAGTGCTTATAACCTGATGAACGACAAAAACTTTGCCAAAGACATAAACAAAGTTTTGCAGAATGTCGCAGGCTTGCAAACCAGTGGTAAAACCGAACTCGGCGGCCGTCGTGGTGCCGCAGATGGTGGCTTTAACGATGGCTATGCAGAAGGCGGTTCTGGCGGTCTTGACGGTATGCTCGGCGGTTTGATGGGTGGCGGTAGCGGCTCTATCGGCACAAAATCAAAAGGCGGAATCAAAGCTCCCAGCGCAAAGGATATAGATATGGGTAGCGGCGATGGCTCCCGTTCAAGGGCTGAGATTATGGCTGTTGTGAACCAGCGCGTAAATGGTTTAAAAAGCATTTACAATAGGTATTTGAAGAATAAACCAGGCTTTACCGGCAAGGTTACTCTTAAATTTACCATTGCTCCCAGCGGTGATATCACAACCATTAGCATAGTATCTAGCACCACAGGCTATCCTGAGTTTGATAATGCCATAAAGGATCAGGTGTCTAAATGGAAATGGAAACAGATAAAAAGCGGCAATACCACGCCAACCATTCCGTTTAACTTTGCTGAATAAAAAAAATTAAGCTCCTATGCTAAGCTCCGTGTAAAAGCGGAGCTTTTTTATTTTTCTAAATTATTATTTCCATGAAAATTACTGATAATGAATTTCTGCTATTGAGAGATTACATTGAAGAAAATTGTGGCATTTGCTTAAATAAAGATAAAGCATATTTACTTGAAAATAGGCTTGTTCATTTTATCGAAGAATTCAAATGCAAGGATTTCTCTGAGTTCTACTATATTTTGAAAACCAGCAACCGTAAAGATTTAAAAGATAAAATTTTAGATGCTATGACCACCAACGAGACGCTGTGGTTCAGGGATGCCCATCCTTATGCCATTTTAAAGGAAAAAATCTTGCCCAGCTTTGCAAAAGAAATTAAAGCAGGCACAAGAGATAAGATTAAAATTTGGAGTGCAGCTAGCAGTACAGGCCAAGAGCCTTATAGCCTAGCTATAACCGTGCGGGATTTCTGCATGGGGCAAGATGTTATAAAGAAAGATATGGTGAAGATTGTCGCAACGGATATTTCGGATTCCAGCCTTGCAAAAGCTAAAGCTGGCAAATATGATGCCGTTGCCATGAACAGAGGCATTACCCCAGAGCAGTTGAACAAGTTTTTTACAAAAGAAGGCATGACCCATACCATCAACCAAGATATTAGGGATATGGTTAACTTTCAGAAATTCAACTTGCAGGATAATCCCATTGCCCTAGAGCCGCACTTTGATTTGGTATTCATGCGCTATGTAGCTATATACTTTAGCGATGAATTTAAAAAAGGCTTGTATAGCAGGCTTGCTAGGGTTCTTACCCCCAAGGGTTTTTTGGTGATTGGTGCTGTGGAAACTCTCAGAGGAGTTAGCGAAGATTTTGATATGCTATCCCACGCTGGCGGGTTGTATTACCAATGCAAGAGATAAGTGCTACACCCTTGCGCTCTCTATACTGAACAGCAAAATACCTTCACAACCCAAGTCTCGTAATTTGTCCATAGTGGAATTTGCCTCTTCGCTTTTTACCATTGCTTTAACGGAATACCAGTTTTTATTTTGGAGCGGAGCCACGGTAGGGGATTCCAAACCCGGCGTTATTGCGCAAGCCTTCTCCAATAGGTTTGCTGGAACATCGTATTCCACCATTTTATAGCTGAGTGCAACCAGCTTGCCCTCTATGCGCCTAACAAGGTTGCAAACATCAGGGCTGTCTTTGCGGTTTGGGTGCGCAAATAATGCGGCATTGCTCAAGAATAGCGGTTCCCCTAAGATGCGAAGCCCGGCTTGCTTCAATGTTGTTCCTGTTTCCACCACATCTACAACGGCATCTGCAACTCCCAGCCCAACGGAAATTTCAACTGCGCCTTCCAGCACCACAAGCTGGATATTTGGATTGTTAAAATAGCTGCGCACAATGCCGGGGAAACTGGTTGCGATGCGCAGGTTTGCGAGATCGGTGAGTTTTTGGCAGGGGCTTTGTTCGGGGACGGCTGCGCAGAGTTTGCTCCCTCCAAACGGCAGGTCTAATATCTTTACCGCTGGGCTTAGAACCTCTTTGTGAAAATCCATGCCGGTTATGCCAACGTCTATTATGCCTTTGCCAACATACATGGGTATATCGCTAGGACGTAAAAAATAAAACTCAATTCCGTTTGCCATATCTATGGAACTGAGTGCTCTTGTGGATTTAGCGGCTTTGTAACCGCAGTTTTTCAACAATTCTATCGCAGGCTCGGACAGTACGCCTTTATTTGGAACAGCTACCTTAATCATTAAGAGGAATTTAGTAATTTTCTATATTTCCCCTGAACAATAAACAAAAGGGGTTCTTTATGTCCATTAAAGTAGGTATCAACGGGTTTGGTCGCATTGGCCGCATGGTTTTCCGCGCTGCTGTTCAAAATTTCTCCAACGATATAGAGATCGTGGGAATCAACGATTTGCTAGAGCCTGGCTATCTAGCTTATATGCTTAAATACGATTCCGTTCACGGAAGATTCAAAGGCGAAGTAGGCGTAGACGGTAATTCCCTTGTTGTAAACGGCAAAAAAATCCGTTTAACAGCAGAGAAAGATCCCGCAAACTTAAAGTGGGGTGACGTTGGTGCGCTAGTAGTGGTGGAATCCACTGGCTTCTTCTTGGAAAACACAGACGCATCTGCACGCAAGCACCTTCAAGCTGGCGCAAAAAAAGTGATTATGTCTGCTCCTGCAAAAGATGATACCAAAACTTTTGTCTATGGTGTTAATCACAAAACTTATAATGGTGAAGATGTTATTTCCAATGCGAGCTGCACAACAAACTGTCTTGCTCCGCTAGCAAAAGTCGTTCACGAAAAATTTGGCATTACCCGTGGTTTAATGACCACCGTTCACGCTGCAACAGCAACTCAAAAAACCGTTGACGGCCCTTCTTCCAAAGATTGGCGCGGCGGTCGTGGCATTCTTGAGAACATCATTCCTTCCAGCACTGGCGCAGCTAAGGCTGTAGGCTTGGTTCTCCCCGAAGTCAACGGCAAACTAACAGGCATTTCTCTCCGCGTTCCAAGCAGCGACGTTTCCATTGTTGACTTAACCGCAGAGTTGAAGACCTCGTTCAAAGACAAAAAAGAAGCTATGGATAAAATCAATGCCGCTCTCAAAGAGGCTTCTGAAGGCGATCTCAAAGGCATCCTTGGCTACACCCAAGACGCCGTTGTTTCCACAGATTTCCGCGGTGATTCCCACACTTCCATTTACGATGCAGACAAGAGCCTTGCCCTTGACGGCAACTTTGTAAAACTCCTCTCTTGGTACGACAATGAATGGGGTTATAGCAATAAAGTGCTCGAAATGGCGAAAGTTATTGGAAAATAACAGCTTAGCTATTGATTAGGTCGTGGGCAGGTTTTACCTGCCCATTTTTTTTCTACATTCTATCGACTGATTACTTTAAAAAGGGTTTATTATGCATCCAGATCTTAAAAGCAAGGTGATGACTGCGCAAGAAGCAGCGGCTCTGATAAACAACGGAGAAATTATAGGTATAAGCGGTTTTACAGGAGCCGGCTACCCAAAGGTTGTAACCCCGGCTCTTGCAGAACGCGGTACAAAGCTCAAGGCAGAGGGCGTGGATTTTGGGATTTCTTTCTATACGGGGGCTTCCGTTGGCGATGAAAGCGATGGTGTTTTAGCCCGTGCCGGCATAATGAAAATGCGCCTGCCATACCAAAGCCATGCAGACGTTAGAAATAGCATAAACAAAGGTACAACTGAATATATAGATATGCACCTTTCGCATTCAGCGCGTATGATACGTATGGGTTTTGTCCCAAAGCCCACCCTTGCGTTGGTTGATGCCTGCGATGTTACCCCCGATGGCAAAATTTATCTAACGGGTTGCGGTGGCAACACCCCAACTTATCTGCAAATAGCAGATCGCATAATAATAGAACTGAATACCCACTACGGCGATACCCTCAAGGGTGTTCATGATGTGTTTATTCCAGAGCTAAAAGGCAATGTGCCTATATATTCCCCAGGGGACAGAATAGGCAAAGACTATGTGCAGGTGGACCCTAAAAAGATAGTTGCGATAGTTGAAGTGAAATTGCCAGACAACTTAAAACCCTTTGCCGCCCCAGACGATGATTCCAATGCAATAGCGGCATACATCTTGGAATTTTTGGAGCATGAACGCAAGAAGGGTCGTTTGCCAAACGATGTTCCATACCAGAGCGGCGTTGGCAATGTTGCGAATGCCGTGCTTGGCACTATGGCAAAAAACCCTGCCCAAGCACCTGTGGCTCTTTATACAGAGGTCATTCAGGATTCCATATTCGACATTTTAGAAGCGGATAAATTGATAGTGGCAAGCGGTGCTTCCGTTAGCTATTCCTTAGCAGGGCAAGATAAATACATGGCAAATGCACATACCAAAGATTGGAAGAGCAAATTTGTTTTGCGTCCGCAGGAAATTTCCAATAACCCCGAAGTGATTCGCAGGCTGGGCGTGATTTCAATGAATACCGCTTTGGAAGCGGATATTTTTGGGCATGTGAATAGCACTCATGTAAACGGTTCAAGAATTATGAATGGCATAGGTGGCTCTGGCGATTTTGCCCGCAACTGCTTGCTCGGTTTCTTTATGACCCCAAGCGTTGCAAAAGGCGGAAAAATCAGTGCGATAGTTCCTATGGTGAGCCACGTTGACCATACTGAACACGATACGATGATTTTTGTGTCTGAACAGGGTTTAGCCGATTTGCGCGGGCTTGCTCCAATAAAGCGTGCACGCTTGATAATTGAAAAATGCGCTCATCCAAGCTACAAGCCACTCCTGCAAGAGTATTTGGATTACGGTATAAAACATTCCGCACTGCACACCCCCCACACTTTAGATAAAGCCTTTGATTTCCACAAAAGGTTGATAGAAACTGGAAGTATGTTGGGATAGGGATAGTAATGGAATTTGACAAAGACTTCACCATTTTAACAGTTAGCGATAATTGTGCTAGTTTGGATATTTTAGGTAGTATCCTTGCGCCTTATTATGATATTAAAAAGGCTGGCTCCACAGGCGAGGCTGCTAATTTATTAAAAGACGAAGATATAAATCTCATAATTCTAGATATTGCCATACACAATAACGATTACCACGAGTTTTTGAAAGATATAAAGTCTAACGAAGAAACAATGCGAATACCAGTTGTTTTAATAGGCGATTCCAGCAGACCCGAACACGAGGAAAAAAGTTTTGCTCTTGGCGCGGTGGATTACATCAGCAAACCTTTTATGGCTTCAATAATAAAAGCTAGAGTCAATAATCAAAGAATGATTGTAAACCAGATAAGAGCTATAGAAGAACTCGGTATGCTGGACCCTTTGACCGATATTGCTAACAGGCGAGGCTTTGACAATCGCATAAAGCAAGAATGGTTAAGAGCCGCAAGGGATAAAACTTGCATTAGCCTTGCCATTGCAGATATAGACCATTTCAAAGACTTTAACGATAAATACGGTCATGTTCAGGGAGATGTTCTTTTGAGTATGCTCGCAAAGCAGCTCGTTTCAATGATGAGAAGACCAGCGGATTTTGTGGCACGTTGGGGTGGTGAAGAATTTGTTATGATGTTTCCAAATACAGAACTCAAAGGAATAATAAAATATTTGGAAACTATTCGCGAATCCGTGCAAAAAATGGTGATACCGGATTTACCGTCTACAACAATAAGCATAGGCGTTGCGGCTATTGTTCCCACTTTGGAGAAATCGATGGAAGATTTCTTTTCTCAGGCGGATAAAGCTCTCTACGAAGCCAAGAACACAGGGCGAAACAAGGTATGCAGCTATAATACATAGCTATTGGAAATCACTGGAAAATTTTATAGTCTTTGTGCGTTGGGGCAATTTTTTGCTCTGCATAAATTTTCGCTGCGTCTGCGCTTTCAAAAAGGCCTGTGCGAACCACAAAGAGTTTTCTGTCTGCGAGTTCCGTCACGTAAAGCTGCACCCCTTTGCTGCTAAAGTCAGAGACAAGTTTTTCTGCATTTTCCTTATTTCCATAAGCCCCGAGTTGCACAAACCATTTTGGAGATTTTTCTTCCTTTGCGGTTGTAGTAGCGGTTTCCTTTACAGGTGCAACAGATATGTTGAGTGGGGTTATTTTCTTTCTGGAAAGGGAGAGCAAAGTTGTGTCTGCGGGTTTAATTCTATCGCAATTTTCGGAAGTAAATTCGCTTTTTGGAAAAGCGAGAACTATGTCGCGGCAAACCACAAAGAGTTCTGGGAAATAATCCGAGCTTGCGCTTGCCTGAGCTGCGTTCCAAGAGCGAATTGCTTGCGCAGGTTGATTTAGCATAATTTGCAATTTGGAATCCACTACATTCATTTCGGCAAAAAGGGTGTCGTTAGGTTCGGTTTGGCTTATCAGCGAAAACAATTTTTCCTCTGTGGCGCGCACAAGGTCTATTTTATTGCTCTCCACCATAGCTCTGATTTCGTTGAATTGGCAAATTTTCTTTTCCTTTGCTTCTAGCTTGGGACAACTACTCGCATAAGTTTTTGCAGCCGCTTCAAAATTTCCCATGCTATATAATTTTTGTGCGTGGATATAAAGGCTATCGGGAGCTGCAAAAGAACAGGCAGCGAGCAAGCATATTATGCTTAAAGTAATTTTATCTCTTTTCATCTTGAAATATTCCCTGTGTATAGGTCCAAAAGCAGATTTCCGAGCAGATAACTGTATTTAGCTTGGTTATGTTTTACTTGCGAACTGTTGAAAATAGTTTGTTGCTGCACCAGCGAAGATATATCCAGCATTCCCAATTCGTGCTGATGAACAGACCTTTCCAAAGATAATTTTTGAGCTTCCATTTGAATGGTGGAAACTTCCCATTGCAAGCGGTAAGTTTCAACTTGCAGAGCTAATTGCTCAATGGTATTTTCGAGCTGTTTTTGCGTATTGAGAGCCGAGATCTGCGCTCTTTCTTCAGAGACTTGCGCTTGCAAAACTCCATCTGTGGCTGCACCCCAATCTATAATTGGAATGCTGATGCCAAGCGATGCGGAATAGCCCAGCCCGTTCTTCAATTGTTTTTGATATCTAGGGTCGTCAATTTCCCAGTGAAATCCGGAACTCAGCGAGCCGCTTAGAGATACGCTGGGGTAGTAAGCGGATTTTGCAATGCCAACCGCTTCTTTTGCCGCCAAAACAGAAAGGGAATCTATTTTTTTATCTATGGAATTTTTCTGTGCTGATTCTAGCAGTGTTGCATAATTTTCTGTAGTTTCTGATTTTGCGGAGTCCGGTGGCGAAACGGAGAAACTGGAATTTTGCGGAATTTCCAAAAGCTGGCGGAGAGCGGTGTAGCTTTGGGTTAAATTGCTCTGCGTTTGCAATAAATTTAAACTATCGCTTGCAACTTGGGCAAAAGCCAAAGCAATGTCTATTGAAGTGGTGCTTCCTGCTTTTAAAAGAATGGAATCTCTTGCGAGCAATCTTTTGGAAAGAGCCAGCGAAGCTTTCGCGGAAATTTCTGATTCTATTAAAGACCAAACTTGTATATAGGTTCTTATCACCTGTTCGGATAAATTTCTCTCCGCCGCATCTGAATTGAGCGTTGCAATTTCTTTGTTATGTTCTGCCCTGTTCACCGAATGATATATTTTGCCTCCTGTGAAAATTGGCATGGAAGAACTTATGCCCACACCAAGCGCATAGCGTTTTTTTGAATCTTCAAGCAGTGGGCTACCTGCTACGCTCTGCGAAATGTTCCCCCTTAAATCTGGAAGCCTAGCGGCATATCTCGCTTGTCCCAAAGCGGACTCGGCAGTTTTTTCCGAGAGCTTTGCAGAAGCCAAACTCAAAGAATTTTTCTTGGCTATCTCAATGCAATTTTGCAGGGTTAAATCTTCATACCTCTGCGCAAAAATTTCGCAAGCGAGCAACAGAGATAATGCGATTAGCCTTAGGAGCATAATGTTCTCACTCTCCGACCCGTGCCTTAAGCATATTTTCAATGTCCGCTAAACTATAACCTTGCTTTATGAGGTTTAGAATTTCATCTCTACCTTTTTCCACGCCTATCCCAATGCCTTTTTCTATACCAATCTCAATACCATCTTCCGTGCCTTCCTCTCTAGCAACCGCAAGGGCATCCTTCATATTCCATCCTGTTAGCAACATATTCTCAATCTCCGACCCGTGCTCTCTTAGGAAATATACTAAAATACCTTTGCTAATGCAGCTCGTTATAGCGGTCTTAATTGCAGCAGGCAGGCTCATCGTTTTCAAGTTCTCATTTATCTCGGCTATGAATGTCTCGTAACCATTCAAAGTGGGGCTTTTATTTGCCATCTCTATATTCCTGCCCTTATTTATGTTGTACGCTTTCACAACAAGCTCTAGAAAGCAAATATCATTTTTCAGCTCAAACGAATCCGATAACTTCATCTCCTTGAAATCTGGGAATTCTTTTTTGCCGTTATATAAAACTATGAACTCGGGCGTGGGGATTTTTATCATCCTTTCCTTATATAGGTTTTTGCTCGTTGTTATCTTTTCGTATTCCCTAGATATGTATATCAGCATCCGCAGGGGCATATTCTCGTTAATCGTAGATTGGTGCTCAATTAAGACTACAAGTCTATTGTCTATCACGAAAGCTATGTCGTTGAGTTGCTCCATATAAAGAACATCCGAGAGCGTTATTATCTCAATTTCCGTGCTTTCGGGGTAATTCTTTCCGCTTACTGCGTTATACAGCTCCAAAAGGTTGCTTTTTTCACCGAACAGCTTTGTGAACACGCTGTCTTTATGCTTGCGGTTTGTTTTCACGTTTTCCATACTGAAACTCCTAATTTGATTTCAATACCTTAGACGCTTGTCAAGCCGAAAAAAATTCAGATTTGCACATTTTGCAAACAGGTGTTGACGTTTTTCTACATTGCCCGCATTATGGCTATACGAATGTGTTTCGTTTTGCTACTCTTTGCCCTCGCCGCTTACGGGCAGCAGCTTACAGACAGCCGTGACGGGAAGAAATACAGAGTTGTTACAATAGGCACTCAAACTTGGATGGCAGAGAACTTGAACTACAACATAAACGGTTCCGAATGCTACGATGACAAACCAGCCAACTGCGAAAAATATGGCAGGCTGTATAATTGGGAAACGACTATGGAGGCTTGCCCAAAGGGCTGGCATTTGCCAAGCAATGACGAATGGGATGTGCTCATAAATTTTGTTGGAGGTTTATCTACTGCAGGAACTAAATTAAAAGCTAAAAGCGGTTGGAATAGTAATAAAGGAAAAGCAGGCAACGGCACAGATGATTTGGGGTTTGCGGCTCTGCCGGGCGGCCGCGGCTATATATATGGCAAGCACAACAGTGTCGGCAGCCGTGGCTACTGGTGGAGTGCCACGGGCGGTACTTACGGTGCCTACTGCCAGTACATATACTACGACGAGGATGTTTACAGGTACTACGACAGCGACCACTACTTGCACAGTGTTCGTTGCGTGAAGGATTAAGCGCGTTGTGTTATTCTACTTCTCATCTTGAGGCATTGGTAATTCCGCGAGTGCTTTCTCTGCGTTTGCGATGTTTTCGTTTTTGTAGTCGCTGTGCAAAAGTCCATCTTTTAATTTTATAGTACGTTCGCTGAAATTGGCGATGTCCGTTTCGTGTGTTACAAAAACTATGGTTTTTCCCTGCTCATTCAATTTTTGAAAGATGGACATTATCTCATAGCTGGTACGGGTATCTAAATTTCCAGTCGCTTCGTCTGCCAAAATCATAACGGGGTCGTTCACCAAAGCCCTTGCTATGGCAACCCTCTGTTGCTGGCCGCCGGAAAGCTGGTTTGGCAAGTGCCCGCTGCGGTTGGAAAGCCCAACTTTTTCAAGACTCGCCATAGCGCGTTCCCTTCTGTCTTTGGAAGAAACTTCGGAATCGTAAAGCAATGGTAGTTCAACATTTTCCAAAGCGCTTGTGCGTGCCAAAAGGCTGTAATTCTGGAACACAAAACCTATTTTTCTATTTCTCAATTCCGAAAGAGAATCCCTTTTTAATTTATGAGTTGGCTCGCCATCCAAAATATATTCGCCGCTCGTAGGCCTGTCCATGCAGCCGAGGGTGTAAAGCAAAGTTGATTTGCCGCTGCCGCTCGTTCCCATTATGGTTACAAATTCTCCCGCAAAAATCGAAAAGCTAACACCGCGCAGAGCGTGCACAACTTCTGTCCCCATTTTAAAATCGCGCTTCACGTGCCGGACATCCAAAATCACCTTTCCGTCAGAGCTCTTTTGTAGAGTCATAGGGTTTATCACAGCGTTCCCATTATTTGTACTATGGTTTCCCTGACTATTCCTTGAGTTTGGTTCGCAACGGTGGAGAGAATTTTACGAGATTCAGGCGTGTTTATTGTGCCAAGCGCAAGGGCGGCTTCTCTAGAAATGGACTCGTTTGAACCGTCTGCAACTATTTTGCCCAAAGGTTCCAAGAAAGTCGAATCCGGGAAATGGCTCATAATGCGGATTGCCGTAATCCTGTTTTCCGGTGCGCTTGCATCATCCATAGCTTCTTTTAAAACAAAATTTTTTGCGATAGGCCCTCTGTTCATAAAGAGCTGTTCTTTTACGAGCAGAGAATCGGGTTTAAAATCATCGGCTTTATAACCATTTACTATTAACTGAAATTCCCTTCGCAATAAGAGGTTTGTGCTCGAATTTGTTTTTTCCGCTTCAAGTATATCCATTCTTGTGCGTATATTGGCTAACTCCGTTTCTTGATCCGTGAGTTGCTTTCTAAGGCTATCTATATCAGATTTTTGGCTTATGCTCGGTTTAGGCCCTGCATTGATAGCAATAGAGGTGTAAATTCCCGGTGAGCGATAACCTGTGGCTGCATTGCGATTTTTAGTTCTGAACTTAAAATCACCGTCTTCCGTGAAAAAGAATCTGTAAAATTCACTTGCCCCAGCGCTAATTTGTAAAGATTTTGTGGGTTTAAAAGAGAAACCCATATTGTGATGAGGATACCCGTGCCTGAAAAATCCCTCATAAACTATGCTTAGTTTCTGTGTACCCAGCCCCTGCTCATAGCCCCAGAGAGGAGCAACCTCATCTGCCTCCATAGTGGGGAAAACGGAAACTCCACCTAAGAGGTTCCACAATTCGCCACCCCACTGCGCAACCCCGTAAAATTCCCCTGTTTGCTCTTTGCGAGCGCTTTTTGGAATGGAGTAGAAATAGGCCTCAGGGCTTTGCACAAAAGCTCTTGCTCCAAGCGCAAAAGCGGGAACAAAGCTATAGGATTTGTTGAGATTGGCTTTTACGTCAAAAGATACGGTGCTTCCAAATTGAACTCCAAACTCAAAAGAGTTGAAAAGTCCAAAACGGAGAGAGCTCACAAATGGGAACTTGTTGCACATAGGCTCGCCATAACCAGCGCAATTTACTTCATAGTGGCCAAGGGTTCCCCTGATTTGAAAGGATTTGTCTCCCAAAATTTCCGCAGACGGAATCACCAAAAAATCACTGCCATCGTTAATGGCAAAAACAACCTGTGGGAGTAGGCAAATTAAAAACGCAAATGCAATTTTTTTAAAAAACACAAAAAGTAAAATAGAAAATTTTCTAAATTATCCCTGATTATGAAATTGTTGAAATACTTTTCTGCTGTTTTGGCGTTGTTTATTGTGGTAGCTTGCTCGTCCAGAAAGAAGGCTGTTACTATTGAGGATCTTAATGAGGTAGAAGCTACGGCAGAGGCAGCTCTGAACCTGGCAAGGTTAGATTCCTTGCGGGTAGCCTCCGCTTTGTTCCAGTTGGATTTCATATCAAGGCAGATAGATATAGTGGATAGCACTTTTTCCATTATGCCGATTGCCAAAATAGACGAAAATCAGTTGCAAATAGCTCTTTTAAGGGAAGAAGTTGCATTTTTACGCAGATTTTTGGAAAATCAAAATCAGGTTCCGTTGGTAAACCCAAGCCGTGAGCAGGTTCCTAGCGTTCCTAGCGGTTTGCCGGCGGAATACGAACAAGCTCAATACCTATTTGTGCAAAAAAACTACGAAGCGGCTGCAAGAGCTTTTGAGAGCGTTACGGTTCTTTATCCAAAGAGCAAATGGGCAAGCGATGCTTGGTATTGGGTAGGTGAAGCACGAATGGAGCTTGGCAATTATGCGCAGGCAATTTCCGCTTTTGAAAAGGTGTTTTTTTATAGAGAGTCCCTTAAGCATGCAGATGCTCAATTTCAAATAGGGATGTGTTTGCAGAAAGTTGGAAATGCAGAGGCGGCAAGGGCGGTTTTCCGCAAAGTCCAAGAGTTCTATCCAAAAAGCCCAAGAGCTTTGCAAGCACAGTCAGAATTAAAAAAGATGAATTAATTTATATCCCCCCTTGAATGGAGATTTTTTAATTATCTTCTTTCAAGATTATTTATCATCTCTTCGTCCATGAGCATTTTTCTCGGCTTGCTGCCGTTTGGTTTGCCGCAAATGCCTTCTGCCGTTAGCTGATCCATTATTTTTCCGGCACGTGCAAACCCTATGCTCAACCTTCTCTGCAAGGTACTTATAGAAAGCTCTCCCGCTTCCAAGCCCAAGCGTGCGGCTTCCCAAAACAATGGGTCTTTGCTTTTAACTGGCGTAAAGCCCATGTCTTCGCCGCTCATCGAGTCTCCAACCTCAAAGGTTTCAACGCGTTCGTAGTTCACATTTTGATTTGAACAGGCATTGGCAAGAGCCTCCACCTCCGAATCTTTTAGAAAAGCGCCATGAATACGTACCAATTCGGGATTGTCATTTGAGCGGAATAGCATATCGCCTTTTCCGAGTAGCTTCTCTGCACCCACTCCATCCAAAATGGTTTTTGAGTCTATATAAGAAGCCACTTTAAAGCTCATTCTAGAAGGCAGGTTTGCCTTTATCACTCCGGTTATCACATTTACAGATGGTCTTTGAGTTGCCAAAACCAAATGGATGCCAACCGCTCTCGCTTTTTGCGCTATGCGAGCAATGCTGGTTTCTATCTCTTTGCCAGCGGTCATCATTAAATCTGCCAACTCGTCAATTATAACAACTATAAATGGCATAAGTTTGCGGTCTTCTTCGGGAACCTCTTCGCCAAGTTCCAATTTTTTAAACTTATCATTAAAACCCTCTATGTTGCGAACTTTTGCATTTGCCAAAACCCCGTAGCGTCTGTCCATTTCCACGCAGAGCCATTTCAGGGCTTGCACAGCAATCTCCGGCGATGTTATAACGGGATGCAAAAGATGCGGGATGTCTCTGTACATTGCAAGCTCCACAACCTTTGGGTCAACTAGAATAAGTCGAACTTCATCAGGCGTTTTGCTGAACAGAAGGCTTGCCAAAAGAACATTTATGCAAACGGATTTTCCCGCACCTGTTTGCCCCGCTATGAGCAAGTGCGGTGCTTTGGTCAAATCCGTCACATAAGCATCCCCCATTATATCTTTGCCTAACACCACCTGAAGTTTTTTTGGGTCTTTGGTGAATTTTGATGATTCCAGAATTTCTCTGCAAAAAACAGTTTGCGGTTTTCGGTTTGGGATTTCTATGCCAACGGCGGATTTGCCAGGTATAGAAGATATAACCCTTACGGAAGCGGTTTTGAGCAACAGAGCTAAGTCATCTGCCAGGCTTTCGAATCTGGAGACCTTTATACCGGGGCCAGGTTCTATTTCAAAGCGTATCACAACAGGGCCAGTCATAATGCCTGTAACCTTGCCCTTAACCTTGAAATTGTCCAGCTTGGATTCTATATCCATGCCTATTTCGTGGAGTTCTTGCTCCGAGTAATCTACGGTTTGGTCTGGCACAGGGGCCAAAATTTCCGCAGGGAACGGAATGCGATATTCTTCGTATTGAACTTTATTTTCTTCACTCTTGGTTAATTGAGAGTTGAGAATTGATAATTGAGAATTATTTTTTTCAATATATTCTCCACTCTCCATTCTCAACTCTCCATTACTACCGTTATCTTTTGGCTTCTCTTCCTTCTTCCCAAGCAATCCTTCTATCTTTAATTCGTTTCCTTTTACTTCTTCCCATTTGTTCATTTCCTCTATGCGTTTGTATTCGGCAAGCTCGTCGCGCAAGCGGCGTATTTCGCGTTGGTCTCCGGAATCTGCGGCAAGGGATAACTCTTTTTTTATTTTCTCTATTGCATCTAAAGAGGTTTCTTCTTTTGCAAGTTTACCCGGCATAGTTGGAGCAACTAAGGGAGCTTCTTGCTGCTTCCCAAAAGGCGAGCCTTTTGCGGGTTTAACCTCGCCAAGCCTAACAGCAACATAATCACCCGTTTCCGCCCGTCTGATAAACGTTGTGACTCTTGGCGGTTCTTTTGAAAAATCCAAATTGAAAAAGAGAGTTTGTATTCCGAGTTTTATTCTTTTTATTATTTCAAGCAGGTGCCTTGGTCTTAGCCCAAAACAAAAAGATGTCATCAAAATACCAAGCCCGGAGCAGAACAAAAGTCCGCCTGTGTCTTGCCCAAAAACCGGAGGGATAGCTTCTTTTGCCAAAAACAAACCTATAAAGCCAGCGTATTCACTCGATGCTTTTTCAAATTTAAGCGGAATGGCTTTCAAGGTATCCGGCATCATTATGGCGAGGATTATGCTGAAAAACACGTAGAGCAGCATAAAGCCAAGAGCGTAATGCCCAAATGGAATTTTGCTCTCCCTGGGAGGGGTAAGTATCTTGTTCAAAAAAAGCCAGATTATTAGAGATACGCAGGAGGCGAGCAATAAAATCAGCGGAGTGGGGCCAAAAAAAGTCACCTCAAGAGTTGCCAATTTTTCTGCATAAGGGCCAAAGCCACCTATCAAAGACATTGCGGAAACTACTACCAACAGCGATAAAAAGATGAATAGAACTATGAATTCAGTTTTGCTGCTGCCTTCCATCGCTTTCGCAGTGACCGCTGCGGTTTTATTTTTTACTCTAGTTTTTTTTCGCTTTATAGTTGTTTGAGGCATAGTTCAAAAGCCATTCAAAATATAAGTTGGGCTAATTCCCAGTTCATAGATATCATCCCTGAGTTCGTCTTCCTTGACATTCCTGCCAAGCACCAAAGCAGAATCTATACCCGCTATATTTGCCCCCGCAATGTCTGTTCCAAGTGTGTCGCCGAGCATCACAACGCTTTCGGTGCTGGGTATAAGGCTGCGGAGCGCAATTTCAAAAATCAAAGGGAATGGCTTTCCGCAAAATAGAAGGTTGCAACCGGTTTTTTCTTTTAGGGTGTTGGCTATAGAACCTGTAACAGGAATTTTTTCGCCGTTTTGGTCTGGTGCGTAAACATCAGGGTTCAGCACCAATACCTTTGAATTTTTATTCGATAAAATTTTTATGGCCTTATCCATCTCCGATTGCGTTGGTTTTATTCCGCACAAAATAACTATAGGGTCAGATGGATTTTCCACAATTTCAATCTTTGCATCCTCCATAAAAGATCTGCCACCTTCTCCACCTAGATAATAAGCCTCCTTTAATCCTATGTTTTCGTTTAACAAGGCAAGCAAAGAACCGGAAGATATTATTTCGCGGTGTTCAAAATCCAAACCTACCGCATGAAGGTCATCTTGTATTTGTTTTACGGAGCGGGAAGCGGAGTTTGTTATTAACCTGACATTTTTATTCGCCTTGCGAAGCTCTGCCATAAAATCCATAACACCCGGGTAAATAAAATTATCCGAACTGTAAAGCGTTCCCCATCCGTCCAGCAAAAAAGAGCCATAGTGCTTGAGCAGTATGTCAAATTTCACCTTCCAAGGGTCGCCCTTTGTATTTTGCAACTCCGGGGCAATTATCTCTAAATAATGCTTGTATATGGCAGACTCAAGAGGCAGCATAGTGGAAATATAGAAATATCGGGGTTCTTGTTCCTATGCGGTTGACTTGGCAGGGTTTTTAACATTTTCTTAATAATCTTTTAACGGTAGTTTAATAAACATTTTCTAATTTATCCACGATTCAACTCAACCAAGAGGATTTCATGGCGAAAATTCAAAAAACTTCAGAGCTTGCAAAATTATCCATTGCCGCTTTGTTGATAGGTAATTCAATCGTAGCGGCTCAAGAGGTTCCTGCTACGGAACCCGCTCCCGTTGCAGAGCCAGTAGTAACCGCTCCAGCTCCAACTACGGTTGCTGTAGTGGAGCCAGCTCCAGTTGCAAAGCCGGTGGAAAGCCTTTCTACCAGCGTAGCTGGAACAAAAATTTCTTTATATGGTCGTTTGGAATTGAACGCCGCTTATGAAGACGGCATAACAAAAGGTTTGTGGTCGGCGTGGGCTACATCCCCCCAAAAATCCGTGACTGGAACGGATAGTGGCAAAACCGTAACCCCGCAGGGCAGAACTTCGATGAGCGTAGCTCGCACTAGGCTCGGCATAAATTTAGAAGGTCCATCAAAAGAAGATGAGCCGAGTTTAAAGGGAAGATTTGAAGCGGACTTTGCAGGTGCCAGCGGTTACAGTAATTTCAACGGTTCTTCGGGCTTCCGTATCCGCCAGTCTTGGGGTTCGGTGACTTTCAAAGATATAGGTCTAACCCTTTTATTCGGTCAGACAGATGATGTGGTAACTCCGCTTGACCCGCCTTCTATAAATCCTAGCAGCCTAAACGGGGTTGGTAACATTGGCAACCGCCGTCCGCAAATTCGCGCAACCGAAGCCATTGGTCCAGTTGAAGTAGCCGTTGCCGTAACACATGATCGTTTAAGAGCCAATGACAATATCGCTCCTTCAACTCCCGGTGTACAGGGTCGCGTAGGGTTGAAAATGCCAGCATCTTGGGCTGGAGAAAAGGCAAACTTTGCTGTGGGTGTTGGCGGTCTTTATGCTAAAGACGAAGCGGCAGCTGATGATGGCAACGATAAGAGAAAATATGGGCCTGATTTTATGAAAAAAGCTGGTTCCAATATGTTTGGAGCGGATTTGTCCTTGCCCGTAATAGATATTTTAACTTTAACCGGTGAGTTTTTCATGGGTAAGAATCTCTCTCGCTATGGCGATGGAAGCTTGGGATTGAATTATACCAGCTCAAGTAACCCACATAAGGTCCAAAGAGACGGTTTAAAATCAACAGGTTGGTGGGGTGCCTTGGCAGCTAAACTTCCTGCCAATCTCTCTGCCGCAGCTGGCCTTGGCATGGAAAACTTAGATGGTGATGTAAAACTAGATGTTAATAATGTTAATAACAAACCACTTGATGAGAGCACAATAATACCGGAAGCTCCAAAAGGCAATATGTTTATATTCGCAAACCTCGCTTATAATTTTACTTCGGCAGCAAAGGTTACATTTGAATATTTAAACTTGTCAACAGATTTCGCAGACAAATTAAACACTACCACCAATACATTGGAAAAAGTTGACAGCGGTAGCCTGAACCGTTTTGAGTTGAATTTCAGATACGATTTTAAATAAAAAACATAGTAACTTATTAACACTTGGGAAGTGGCTAGTATATCGTAGCAAACTGCTAGCCACTTCCCATCAGCGTATAATGTTTTAAAAGCTTTGAATTCTTTTTTGGATAATCGGTTAAGCATTGCAGTCCTCTGGATTCTTTTCGTTTCAAAGCACTTCTTACAACCAGCTTTGCGCTATCCAGAAAATTGCGAAATTCAAAATCAGCAACCGCATCATATTTCTTCAATTTTTCCAACCCGATTTTTAACCCTTTCATTGAGCGCACAATTCCACAATACTCCCACATGATGGTTTGAACTTGCTTTTTTAATTTTTGATGGCTGGCATTCTTGCTTAGTGGAGAGTGGAGAGTGGAGAGTGGAGAATATTCTTTACTCTCAACTCTCAACTCGTCACTCTCAACTCTTTTGCAAATATCCTCGCAAGCTCTTATAGCAAAAACCACGCTTTCCAAAAGGGAATTTGAGGCTAGGCGATTTGCGCCGTGAACTCCGGTTGCCGCTACCTCACCACAGGCATAAAGGCCTTTTATGGTTGTTCTGCTAAAGGAATCCACAAGTACTCCGCCGCACATATAATGCGCCGCAGGAACAACGGGAATCCAATCTTTGGTGATGTCTATTTTACATTCAAGGCATTTTGCGTAGATGTTTGGGAAATGGGTTTTTATGTCTTTTGCTTTACGATGGGTTACATCCAAATACATATAATCTTTGCTCGTGCTTTGCATCTCCTTGAGGATTGCTCTTGCCACTATGTCGCGGGGAGCAAGCGAACGCAACGGATGGACGCCGTTCATAAATTCTTCGCCTTTGTGGTTTTTTAGAATACCTCCAAAGCCGCGCACCGCCTCTGATATTAAAAAAGTTTTTTTGAGTTGCGGAGCGTAGAGGCTTGTTGGGTGGAACTGCATAAATTCCAAATCCTGAAGAGCCGCCCCAGCGCGATACGCTATGGAAATGCCTTCGCCGCAGGCATCCGGCGGGTTGGTTGAATGCAGCCATAGCTGCCCCGCGCCACCTGTTGCAAGCACAACGGTTTTGG
The DNA here is from genome assembly GCA_031281265.1 of Candidatus Fibrimonadaceae bacterium. Taxonomy (GTDB): domain Bacteria; phylum Fibrobacterota; class Fibrobacteria; order Fibrobacterales; family Fibrobacteraceae; genus Fibrimonas. Next base: position 14,213 of record JAITFO010000092.1, on the reverse strand, counting down.
CAAATAGGGGCAAACACGTAGATTTGCCCCTACTTGCCACGATTGCCCCAACGCAACGTGATTTTTGCATTATCAAATCCAAAACCGTGCTGTGCTCAATAAAATCTATTCCGCGCGAGCGTTGCTTTAATTCCGCTAATAGAGCGCGCATTATTTCTTTGCCGGTTAAGTCTGCGGTGTGCAAAATCCGGCGGAAGCTGTGCCCGCCTTCTAAATGCAAATCAAAAGAACGTGCGTTGTCTTTGGATGCTGTAAAATTAACCCCCCATTTGAGCAGTTGCTCTATGGCTTTGGGGGCATTTTTGGCTAAAATTTCAACTTGTTTTTTTTTGCACAAGCCATCCCCTGCCTCTAAAGTGTCTGCTATGTGGCTCTGAAAGGAATCTTCGGGCGTGGTGACGGAAGCGATGCCTCCTTGTGCGTAGTTTGTGGAACCGTCCGGTTTTGCGCCCTTTGTCAAAAGCAAAACGCTTTTGCCGTTTTCCGCCGCTTTCAGGGCAACGGTTAAACCGGCAATGCCCGCGCCAATGACAAGGATATCGTGCATAGGTATTAATAGTAAAATATAATTTTTTCTACATTACAATTTATTGCAATGAAATTTATTCCCGAATTTTTAGATCGCCGCCCGATGCTCTATGCAGTTGTTTTTTGGGTATTTGCGTTAATTTTGGCTGCCATTGCAATAAATTGGTTAGCTATGCCTGTTATAGCTGGTCGCTTTGCAAATACCATGATAGTGCCCAATGTTGTGGATTTACCTGCGGAAGAGGCGGAAAAAGTTTTGAAAAAAGCGGGCTTGAATTATAAATGGGCTAAGGAAGGTAGATACAGCTTTGAAATTGCCGCCAACAATGTGATGATTCAAATACCCGAAGCGGGCAGGACGGTAAAAGAGAACAGAACTATTTTCTTAACTATCTCCAAAGGCAGGCAAGAGGTGATTGTCCCGGATTTGCGCGGAGCGAGCCAGAGGCAGGCGGAAATATCGTTGCAAAGGCTTGAGCTTGTACTAGGTGCTAAAATAGAAGGTGCTCATGCGGAAATTCCAAGAGGCGTGGTTATTCGCACAGAACCCGAAGTTGGCAAAAAAGTTCGCATAGGTTCAAAGGTAGACCTCGTTATATCTTCTGGCAATAGCGAAGGAAAAATTTTATTGCCAAATTTAAAGGAGATGTCACTGGATAAAGCGATTGAAACTATAAAATCGCTGGGTTTTAAAGTAGGTGAGGTAACAACCGTTCCGCATGATAATAAATTGCCGAACACCGTTTTGGACTTAAATCCAAAATCTGGCGAATACTTGGAAGAAGGAACCACGATACATTTAACGGTGGCGGAATAATAAAGGTATAAAAGTATGCGCAAATTAGTCCTGTTAATTATAGTTCAGATTATGATAATCTCCTGCGCAAAGTCACCAAAACTTGCTACTGATCCTGCATCATCAGCTGAGCGAGCAAACGAGTTGTTCAGAATGAATATGGCAGCAGAACTTGCAAAAATAGATACCATGCTAAAGGCAGATACTCCGAATTCAACAATAGCCCATGAATCTTATCTACGTGCTCTTGACATGATTGAAAACGATAGAATTGTTTTTGCCGAACTGTTTTACAAAAGAGCTTTGGCTTATGAACCTACAAGTACTTTTTTGTTAAGCGAACTTATAAAAGTTTTGTTGAAACAGAATAAAACAAAAGAAGCTTTTCCTCTGCTGAAGCTGGCGGTGCAGAACCCCAAAGCCACTCCAGAGGACTTTCTTTTTATGGCAAGGCTTTACAAGGAAAATCAAAATTTGGATAGTTCGGCTTATTATTATAAAAAAGCAACCGACAAAATGAGCGGGAACATGGCGGTTTTATATGAATATGCACAGTTGCTGGAATTTTTGCAAAATCTTCCAGAACTCAGAAGGGTTTATGATATTTTGCTCGTTGAGCTTGACTATCCTCCGCGTTTGCTGGAGAAGCAAATTTTGCTCTATCACATAGTTGGTGCTGGCGATTCTGCGACTGCGGCACTGCTCGGAGAAGCATTCAGTGCAAATGGGATTACGTACGCAGAATATGGATATTTTCAAGCGGAAATTTTAGCTTCTTTAAAAAAATACAGCGAAGCAAATGAAGTTTTGCTAACCATATATTATATGCACCCCTCAAACGAATATAAATCTAAAGTAGCTCTCAGAATAGCGCATAACTATGAGCTTATGGATAGCATAACGGTTGCAGTGGTTTGGCTTGAGCAGCTCTTGGCGCAAGATCCGGAAAACCATACCGCTATGAACAATTTGGGTTATGTTTTGATTGACCGAAATATAGATGCAAAGAGGGGGTTGGCTCTTGTGGAAAAAGCATTAACTTACGTCCCAGAAGAATTTTCTTATTTGGATTCCAAAGCGTGGGGTCTTTACAAACTCGGTAAATACGAAGAGGCTTTGAAAATTTTTGAAAAATTGGAAGCTGGCGGAATGAAAGCAAATGAACTTTGGGAACATTTGGCAGCGGTATGCGAAGCGTTGAAATTGGATGAGAGAGCGAAGGCGTATAGGGCTAAAATAAAAAATTGAGACACCCATGCGCTACTTATTCGCTGGTGAACATCCGCAGGATGGTTATGGAGAATAGTTTAAAATTTTTGGCAATCTTGGTAACTTTTGCAATTCAAGTTCAGCTGTTCTCTTGCGCTTCAAGTCGTTATTTTGCCGAGGGTAGGCAAATCGCTTTGCCAGATAGCGCAAAGGTGAAAACAACGCTTTCCGTTTCACAGCAAGATGCCAAGGAAAAATTATCCGCTGTTCTTTTTGCCGTTCCCAATAAGAGATATCGTTTTGAGTTTAGCGGGACTTTTGGGCTTGGTGCGGCGAGCATCCTTTGGAAAAAAGACGAAGGATGGAGAATAGTTTTGCCGCAGAATGAGAGATACATGGAAGGAACTGGCGATTGCGTTTTTGTTCCGATTTACGGCGGGGTTGATATACACAAATTTGCGGCATTGTTTTTTGGGCAGAGGGTGAATTCCCTCGCTTGCGAAGGCTCCGCTATGCAAAATTTAACGCTTGAATACGTTGACAATACCGCTCTAGCTTTTTCCGGAACAGATTCTTTAAGATTGGAAATCAAAAACATCGAAACAGGAGCCAAGTGGAAAAGCGGCGTGTGGAATTTGAACGTGCCGGATAAATATGTGCGTGTTGATGTGCAGTAAATTCTTTACGGCGTGAATACAAACCCGCCTTTTCCGTTGCTCTTAACCTTTCCCCATCCTGGATTTGGAACGTGAATACCTGCGATAAACCAGCCGTTTTTTTCGGCTTGCTCCATCAAAGATATTCTGGTTTTAACGGCTTGCTCTTTATCCACATCAAAGCTGGCGGACTCGGTTGGTTCAGGGAATTGCAAAGCGGCGGCGTGGAGAAAATCACCTGCTATTAAAAGTTTTTGTTTGCCAGTGCCTATTAAAAAGGCAGTGTGTCCGGGCGTGTGGCCTATTGCGTTTATGGCAACAATGCCTGGTGCCAGAGTATCGCCAAAGTTAAATGTTTTGTAGCGGTTTGCATAAACATTAGCCAATTTTTTTTGCAAATCGGAATTAGGGGTTTCTTTTTTTAGCCAGTATTCGCTTTCGGGTTTGGAGATGAACACAGGGGCAGAGAAATATGCAGTTCCGTCTTCTTTCATAAGCCCGGAGATATGGTCGCCGTGCTCGTGGGTTATAATAATTACATCTACCTTTTTAGGGTCTATGCGCTTGTCTTTGACAGCATTCCCAAAACCGGCATCTATCATATATGTTTTGCCGCCGCTTTTTACCAAAAACATATTCACCGAAGCAGGGGCCTTACCGCCTGGCATATAGGAGAGTTTTTGTGCTTCGGTCAATTTGCCGCTGAAAAGAGAAGCATCCATTTCCCTTGGTTGGTCGTCTATGGCTGTGATTTCAAAACCGCCGTCTAATACAATGCTTTTTTGGGCAAAGCAAAAAGCGGTCAAAAAAAGAAATACGGATAGGGAAAGTTTTTTCATAGGAATTAATATAGAATTTTCAATTTTGCCATCAATTCTCCTTTGGCATCTATTTCCTTTCCGTTTTCCTTTTCCCACTCTGCAACGTCAAAAGGTTCATGAATTTGCGATGTAACCGTTTGAATGGTGTTTGATTTTTTTCTCTTTTCCCAAGATTCTGCCGTTTCTTTTAAAACAATTGGTAAAATCGTAGCCTTGAATTCCGCGGCTATTCTGAACGCACCGCTTTTCCAAGCCCCCATTTTGCCAGTTTTGCTGCGTGTCCCTTCCGGAAAAATCACAATTTGCATAACCTTTCCCACGGAGATTTTGCTCATAGTGTCTCTGAATTTTTGAGCGGCTCCGGTGGTTTGCCGTTTTATAAAAACGCAGCCTATTTTTTTCATCCAATAGGATAAAATTGGGATGCGTGACAATTCCACTTTTGCCAAAAATCCGAGCATTCTCTGCACAGAGGTCAAGATTATAGGTATGTCTGCAAATGAGTTGTGATTTGCAATGACAATCACTGGGCGGCTCCAATCCACCTTTGCCAAATTTTGCTGCCCACTGACGTTTAAATCTATCAACATGGATTTTAGGCAGAATTTTGCCCAATTCAGGAGTTTTTGCTTTAGCCATGCCTCTGCGTTGCTACTTCTAAAAATTCTTTGAATAAAATAAATAGGAATATTGCAAAGCATATAGCTTATGACTTTAATCACAACAAAAATTTTAAAAACAAAAACGGGCATTCTCATTCCTTTTTCAATTTTTTCTTCTCGGCAATATTTTAAAAAACGGGACTCTTTGAATTTTTGGAGCTTGCCTTTAAAATATCGCTGCTTGCAATATAAAAAAATTAAATGCGCCTCTGCCCTCGTGACACCAACATAAAAAAGCCGTTTTTCTTCCCCAAGCTGTTTCCTTTTTTCACAGGCTTTCTCCGGCAACTCGCCCGGGCTTAAATTTTCAGCGAGGCCGCAATAAAAAACAACCGGATATTGCAACCCCTTTGAACTGTGAATTGTCTCTATATGCACGCCCTCAAAATCCTCTGGAGAGTTTTCCTCTATGACGGGAATACCGTGCTCTTTGAGTGCAAGCGTGTAGTAAGCGCATTGGCGGTTGTAGCGGGAGAGCAGGGCAAAGTCGCTCCATTTCATTGAATATTCGTCTTTCAGGAGTTTAATCTCATAGACCAATTTTATTATCTCTTCCTCCGCCGTTTGCGAAACCCAAATTTCCGGTTTTCTGTTTTCTTTAAAAAGAGGGTAGGGGCGGAGCGCGCCCGGTCTTAAATTTTTTCTGAAAACCAGCGGCTTGTCCGTGAAAATTCTGTTTGCTGTTTCCAATATGCTTGGGGTGCTGCGATAGTTCCATTCAAGTTTTAGCACTTTGCAATTTGGGAAATCATTTTTAAATCTCAAAATATTTCCAATGTCTGCACCCCTGAATCCGTAAATTGCTTGGTCATCGTCCCCAACGGCAAAGAGGTTTTTGTTCTCGCCTAAAATTGCCCGCACAAGTCTGTACTGCGAAGGGTTTATATCTTGGTATTCGTCAATTAAAATTTCGCTCCAAATGTTTTGAACATATTTTTTAACTTCGTCAAATTCCGTCATTAAACGAATGGAAAGCCAAATTAAATCTTCAAAGACTATATTTCCGCTTTGAAAAACATTTTTCCTCAATATTTCCAATTTATTTTTTTTGATTTTTATTTCCGGGCAAAAAAGATTATCCCTATCAACAGAGCCAGCTTTCAGTCCAAGTTCAAGCAACCAGTCTTGCCATTCAAAATCCGATTGTTCCTTTGGGAGCGGTGCCTTGGCAAACCCAAGCCTGCTCCAGTTGCGAATGCCGCAGACCTCCATTTTCAAAATCCTGAGTGCGAGGGAGTGGAATGTGCACAGCAGTGCTTTGGAATTTGGAGCGAGTTCCTTTACCCTTTCATCCATTTCCGCAGCGGCTTTTGCTGTGAACGTCAATGCCAAGATTTTAGAAGAATCCACTCCCTGTTCAATTCTATATAAAATCCGCTTAGTTAAAACGGAAGTTTTTCCAGACCCTGCCCCCGCAAGAATTAGCAGCGGACCTTCTGCCGTATGCGAGTGCAAAACGGCTTGCTTTTGTTCTGAATTCAAACCTTTTAAAAGTGACATATCGCCCAACCATCTCCAAATTTTTTGAAATGTTTTAGGGCGACTGGAATGTAGGTAAAAAATATTCCCTAATAGTGGGAAGATAGAAAAATTTTTTGTATTTTTGTATATTACAGTACTGTAATGGCAACAAAGACATTTTTCATTTTCCTGTTCCTCGCCTTTGCTGCCTATGGGCAACAACTTATAGACAGCCGTGACAATAAAAAATATAAAACCGTAAAAATCGGCACTCAAACTTGGATGGCGGAGAACCTTAACTACAATGCAGACGGCAGTAAGTGTTACAAAAACGAGTCTGCCAACTGCAATAAATACGGCAGATTGTATGATTGGAACACGGCTAAAGAGTCTTGCCCCAAAGACTGGCATTTGCCAAGTAATGCGGAGTGGGACTCTTTGTATCGCTTTGCAGACGGTTCCAACGGTACTTCAAGCCCTTACAAGAGCAAAACAGCAGGTAAGTACCTTAAAGCTACTAGTGGTTGGGACAAGAATGGCAATGGAGATGACAAATTTGGTTTTACGGCTTTGCCGGGCGGCTACGGCCTTTCGTATGGCAATTTCAAAAATGCTGGCAACTACGGCAACTGGTGGAGTGCTAGTGAATACACCGACAGCCTCGCCTACTACCGGCTCATAGACAACCTCTACGAGGATGCTACTTGGAACGACTACTATAAGAGAAGTTATTTCAGCGTCCGTTGCGTGAAGGATTAATTAACGCACATCTACAACTTTGCCTTCAATAGCTGCGGCTGCCACCATTGCCGGGCTCATCAGTAAAGTGCGGCCCGTTGGGCTACCTTGCCTTCCTTTAAAATTTCTGTTGCTGGAACTTGCGCTGATTTGCCTGCCTTGCAATTTATCGGGGTTCATCGCTAAGCAAAGCGAACAGCCAGCTTCGCGCCACTCCGCACCCGCTTCCGTGAAAATTTTGTCCAAGCCTATAGCCTCGGCTTCCCTTTTAATTTTTTGCGAACCCGGTACAACCCATAGCTTCACTTTTGGATTTACTTTTTTTCCTTTCAAAATTTCTGCGGCGGCTTTTAAATCCCCCAGTCTTCCATTTGTGCAGCTGCCTATAAAAGCTATGTCTATCGGAGTTCCGGCAATGGGTGTTCCTCCTTTGAAATCCATATAGTCATAAGCCTCGCCAGTGCCTTCGGGAATATTTTCATTCACCATAACACTTTGCTCCGGGGTTATGCCCCAAGTTACAAATGGCGCAAGTTTATCGCAGTCAATTTCAACCTCGTCATCATAGACAGCATCGGGGTCGCTCGCAACGCTTTTCCAATATTCAACGGCTTTGTCCCAAGCCTCACCCTTCGGAGCGTAAGGTTTGCCTTTCAAAAAATCAAAAGTTTTTTGGTCTGGATTGCAGTAGCCAACTCTTGCACCACCTTCAATAGCAAGGTTGCATAAAGTCATTCTGCCTTCCATATCCATAGCATCTACCGCAGGGCCGGAAAATTCGTAGGCATAGCCAACTCCGCCATTTACGCCGAGCTTATTTATATAGGCAAGTGCGGCATCTTTTGGGAAAACACCTTTTTTTAAACTTCCGGTGAATTTTATTCTGCGAACCTTTAAAGGGCTTATCGCTAAGGTTTGTGTTGCAAGCACGTCCGCTACTTGCGAAGAGCCTACACCAAAGGCTATGGAACCGAATGCGCCGTGGGTTGCTGTGTGGCTATCACCGCAGGCTATGGTCATTCCGGGCTGGGTAACTCCTTCTTCTGGCCCCACGATGTGAATAACTCCTTGTTCCTCGGCTTCTGGTCCAAAAAAACGGATGTCATAATCCTTGCAATTCTGCTCCAAGCGGGCGAACATTTCCTCTGCCACAGGGTCTTTCAACGGCCTTGAACGCTCATTTGCGGTGGTAGGTATTATGTGGTCCACCGTTGCAAAAGAGCGATTTGGGTAAAGAACGGGCAGTTTATCTTCCCTAATCATAGAAAAAGCCTGCGGGCTTGTCACCTCGTGAAGCAGGTGCAGGCCTATAAATAGCTGATATTGACCGGATTGCAGCTTGCAAACCGTATGTTTTTCAAAAATTTTATGATAAAGCGTTTTTCCCATGCCTTATAATATAAAAATTTACTATATTCATACAATGCAAAATTTTATGAAAAGCAAGGAAATAAAAAATGGCTGATCCTGTAAAAATTCTAATAGTAGATGATTCCAAAGTGTTTCGTACTATATTGGAGAAGATAATTTCTGGCATAGCTGGAGTTCAGGTTGTAGGTACTGCAGATAGCGGCATAACCGCTATAGAGTTTTTACGAATGCGTACAGTGGATTTGATGACCTTGGATGTTGAAATGCCGGGGATGGATGGTCTTGAAACATTAAAGAAAATGCTCGCTTGCAAAAAGGAGTTAAAAAACACCCCCGATGTACTGATGGTTAGCTCGCTAACACGCACGGGTTCTGATACTACGCTAAAGGCTCTTGAATATGGGGCATTTGATTTTATAGCAAAGCCTGCCCCAGAAGTTCCAAACTCTCAAGAAAGCCTAACCAGAATGCTCCAAAATGCTATTGCTGCATGGCATTCTCGCAAGAACAGAAGGGTACCTCTTACAAGACCGGGTTACACTCCGGGAACTTCTAGTGCTTCCGGGGCTCCAGGACCTTTTGAACATAAGCCAGGCGATATTACTTCTGGTAGGATACCAGTAGCACCTACGGGCTTCACTTACCAGCTCGCAAAGCCCAGCCCGCATACAAAGGCGATTATGGCAATAACCATAGGAGTTTCTACAGGAGGCCCAAAGTCTTTGGCGGAGATGCTTCCAAAACTCTGTTCAATGACAACTCTACCTATTCTTTTGGTTCAGCACATGCCACCAAACTTCACAAAATCTCTCGCGGATAGCCTTAACGCAAAGTGCAGCCATGAGGTTGTAGAAGGTTTGCCAGGTACCGTAGTTAAAGATAAAACAGTTTACATAGCCCCCGGTGGTAATCACATGACTGTAAAAGCTAGGGGTTCTCAATTTATTTTGGAAAACAATCAAGATCCTCCGGAAAACGGTTGCCGCCCAAGCGTGGATGTTTTGTTCCGCTCCGTTGCAGCCGCCTATCCGCCCGATACAGTTGTTGGAGTTATATTGACAGGCATGGGGAACGATGGAACTCCGTCTCTGCCGCATTTAAAGAACAAGAATGCTTATCTAATCGCTCAAGATGAAGATTCTTCCGTTGTGTTTGGCATGCCACGTGCCGCAGCCGCAACAGGTTTATTAGATAAAGTAGCTACTCTTATGAAAATTCCAGAAGCCGTAATGGAACGTGTAAAAATAACAGGGTAAAGAGAGGTGTTTTATGAATCATGAAGAATACAAAATTATTTCCCAGTACGTTTTTGACGTATGTGGAATAGTTTTAGGCGAAGATAAGCAGTACTTGATTGAGCAGCGCTTATCACCTATTTTGGGTGAACTTGGGTGCAATACATTTGAGGATTTGGCAAATAAGTTAGGTAGCGGAAATAGCAACTTTTTTATTCGTGAAAAAATGCTGAACGCTATGACTACAAATGAAACCTCGTTTTTTAGAGACGAGCATCCTTATGTGGCATTCAAGGAAAAAATTATGCCAGATATATTGGATCGTATTAGAGAACGTAAAGAACGCTCTTGGCAACGCAGAGGTTCAAAGGTCAGCATGTGGAGTGTTGCGGCAAGTTCTGGGCAAGAGCCTTATTCTATGGCTATGATTATTGCTGATGTAATCAGCGGAAAAAGCCCGGATGTAGTTTCGCTAGAAGATTTTGGAATTTTAGGCACTGATATTTCCTCTAAAGTTTTATCAAAAGCTATGGAAGGAAGGTATGGAGCTTTGGAAGTGGCCAGAGGATTAACCACAGAAATGCGGAATAAGTATTTTTTGCTGGACGGCGATTCATATATAGTAGATGAAAAACTTCGCGGAATCGTGAATTTCAAAACTTTTAATATTCAAGAGTCCTTTTTGCAAATAGGTTCATTTGACGTTATATTCTGCCGCAATATTCTGATATATTTCACGGATGACGCAAAGCGCAAGATACTATCCCAATTGTGGCATGTGCTTGCTCCAAAAGGTTATCTGCTCTTAGGTGCTGCGGAAAACATGTATAACCTGAACAGCGATTTCGAAACGGAAAGATACGGCGCAACCACTATCTATAGAAAGCCTTCTTGATTTCTTGTGTTTGCAGAGTGGTAATGATTTTGGCGATATTCGCCCACTCTGCAGACATTCTCTTGCAAAAATATGTTGATATTGCCCTGCAAAACAATCAGGCTTTACAGGCCTTTCAAAAAAAGTACGAAGCTGCGGAAAAAAAAGTTGCAGGAGTTGGAACTGTGGATTATCCCAAACTGGATATAGGGTTCTACACCGGCAAAGAGGAAATTGATATGAATGGCATATTGGGGAATGTTTCTGTTATGCAGATGTTCAACTGGCCAGGTACGCAAAAAGCCTTTCAGAGCGAAGCAAGGGCAATGGCTAAAATGCAGACAAATGTTTTTAAAAAAACAAGGGACAGCCTTGTTGCACAGGTCAAAATTGGCTGGCATAATTTATGTATGATAAATTTAAAAATAAAATATATGCAAGAAAACTTGGGTTTGATGAAACAGATGGAAACTTTGGCTAAAACAGAACTTGCAACCGGTAAAGGCTTTTCAGAACTTTTGATGATTCAAGAGGAAATTTTGGAAATGAATTATGAAATAGAAGCTATGAAACAGGAGCTTGCATCTTTGAATATCGCTTTTAACGCAATGCTGAGTATGCCACAGTCAAGCGAGGTTATGCTTGCGGATACCATAATTTTGCAAGTTTTTGATTTTGAAAAAAAATCCGAACCGCCTATGATTTTGATGATTGGCACGGAAAGCGAAATTTTTAAGGCACAGCAGGAGATGAACAAGGTAATGGGTTACCCGATGTTCGGTTTGGGCGTTCAATATAAAAAGGAAATGGGAAAAGAAATGGTTATGGCAATGACGAGCCTAACAATTCCTATCTGGCGTGCAAAAACAAATGCCGCTTTGGTGGAGAGCCAGTTGCAGGCAGAGGCTTCCCAAAAAATGCTCATGGATGCGAAAAATAATTTGGAAGCGGAACGGGCTATGGCAAAGAGCAATTTGCAGAATTTAAACAAAAAAATAACGCTTTACAAACAGCAAAAGGAGCTTGCGGAGAGCAGTCGAAAAATAGCCTTGCAAAATTTTAGCGCGGGCAAAGGTATGCTCTCGGATGTTCTGCAAATAAGCAAAAAATTACTAGATTACAAAATAATGGAACTGGAAACGGCTGCTGAATACAATAAAGCAGTAGCTAAAGCAGAGGTTTTGTTTTGAAGAATTTTAATTACATTATTTACGTATTGCTAGTTGTGCTGGGCTTGTTGGGCGGTTGGCTCCTTTTTGGCGAAAAATCTCAAAAAAATCCTACTAACGTAGAAACGGCAAAAGAAGCAACTATTTACACATGTTCAATGCATCCGCAAATCAGGACTAGCGACCCTACGGCCAAATGCCCATTGTGCGGAATGGATTTGACCCCCGTTGCAACGGAAGATGAAAATTCTGCTCAAGGCGATGATTCCTTTACAATGTCTGCGGCGGCGGTTGCTCTTTCCAATGTTGAAATTTTAAAAACTAAAAAGAGCGAACCGCAAAAAGTGCTAAGGCTCTACGGCAACATTCAGGCAAATGAACTAAAAAAACATTCGCAAACCGTTCATATAGGCGGGCGCATAGAAAAATTGTTCGTGAACTTTGAAGGCGAGCAGGTTAAAAAAGGGCAGCTTCTTGCGAGTATTTATTCGCCGGAACTTTTGGTTGCTCAAACGGAATTTTTAGAAGCCCTAAAGCGAGGGCAACCCGTGATAACAGAGGCCGCAAAGGAACGTCTGCGGTTTTTGAGAATTTCGGATAAACAAATTTCTGATTTGGAAGAAACTGGCAGAGCAAACCCTTATATAAACATATTCGCAGATGCGAACGGAATTGTGATTGCAAAAAAAACGGAACGTGGCGAATACGTGGAGACGGGTGCTGTTCTTTTTGATTTGGCTGATCTGTCTTCTGTTTGGGCGGTGTTCAACGCTTATGAATCCGATTTGCTGTATTTAAAAATTGGCGATATGATAGGTTATACGGTGAGTTCTCTACCCGGCATGGTTTTCACAGGGCGTATTGAATTTATATCGCCGGTTGTGGATTCAATGTCGCGGACTACTAAAGTGCGAATGGAAACCTCGAATAAAAATTTGAAATTAAAGCCAGGGATGCTTGCCACCGCTTTGATTCACAATGCAAAAATCAGCGAAGAGGCAATAGTTCTGCCTAAAACCGCTGTGCTTTGGACAGGTGAGCGCTCCATTGTTTATGTGGCAAAAAAGTTGGAGAATTCCGCTTTGAATTTCAGTTTGAGAGAGGTTCTGCTAGATCATTCACTTGGAGATTCCGTAGCTATTGCATCTGGAATTGCCGAAGGGGAATTGGTTGTAGTTAGCGGAACTTTTGCAGTTGATGCCAGCGCGCAGCTCGCAGGAAAAAGATCCATGATGAATTTACCCCAACAAGGAGATACTATGAACACAATCGCAAAACTCACCGCCGCCATTATCTGTTCCACCGCACTTGGGTGCGACGAAGAACACAAGGCTCATCAACAACCCGTTGCGCAGGAGAAAGCAGTTGCTGTGCAGATGCAAGATGCTGCACAAGCGCAAAATGCGGCTGTGCAAAAAATGTCGCTTGCTGTGCAGGGCGCATGTGAGATGTGCAAAGCGAAAATTGAAAGCACCGCCAAAGCCATTGAAGGCGTTAAAGCCGCTGAATGGAGTTTGAAAGCAAAAGTTTTGAATGTGGAATATGACTCTAATAAAACTTCGCGGAGTGCGGTGAGCAAAGCCATAGCCGCTGTTGGCTACGATACCGAACTGGACAAAGCCAATGATATGGTGTACAAAGCTCTGCCGGAGTGCTGCAAGTACAGGAATTAGATGAAGTTCTTTTTGCACAACCGTCTGTTCTCCGTTATTCTTATAATGGGAGTTTTTTTGGGCGGGCTTTTTGTTGCACCTTTTGATTTTGGTTTTTTCAAGGAATTTCGTAGCCCTATAAATGTGGATGCGATTCCTGACCTTGGAGAAAATCAGCAAATTATAGCAACGGAATGGATGGGCAGAAGCCCAAAAGACGTTCAAGAACAGATAACCTATCCGCTCACAACCGCGTTGCTCGGAATTCCGGGCGTGAAAACCATTCGTTCAACATCCATGTTCGGGATGTCTTTTATATACGTGATTTTTGAAGAAGGCATAGAATTTTACTGGAGTCGTTCTCGCATACTGGAAAAGCTGAATTCCCTGCCTGCAAATTTGCTCCCAAGCGATGTGAAACCTGCCATTGGCCCAGATGCAACCGCGTTGGGGCAAATATTTTGGTACACCTTGGAAGGCAGAAATCCAAAAACTGGTGAGCCGGCAGGCGGGTGGAGCCCAGACACTTTGCGGAGTATTCAGGATTTTTATGTAAAATATAATTTGACTGCTGCCTCCGGTGTTTCCGAGGTTGCGAGCGTTGGCGGCTTTGTAAAGGAATACCAAATTGAAATAAATCCCAATGCGCTGCAAAATTACAAACTCTCTATTATGGATGTGATGGACGCTGTGCAAAAAAGCAATTTGGATATAGGCGCAGAGACGGTGGAGATGAACAAAGTTGAATATATGGTACGCGGAATAGGCTATATAAAAAGTTTATCGGATATAGAGGAAACGGTTGTTGCGTTGCAAAATGGCGTTCCGGTGAAAATCAAGGATTTGGCTTTTGTGAATTTTGGGCCAGCGGCAAGGCGCGGCGGTTTGGACAAAGAGGGAGTGGAGGTAGTTGGAGGTGTTGTTGTTGCTCGCCACGGCTCCAACCCAATGCAGACTATTGAAAATATTAAAGCGAAAATTGCGGATATGAATGCGGGAATGCCGAGCAAAATCCTCGCAGACGGAACGGAATCCAAAGTT
>JAITFO010000076.1 GCA_031281265.1 Candidatus Fibrimonadaceae bacterium | reverse complement strand
AACGCCGTGGGCGTTTAAAACTTTTTTGTCAAAGTAACTTGCGGGGAAAGGTTTTGTAATGTCAAAGATGCGGAACAGAACAAAAGACGGCAAAGCTATGTAGAGCCACCAGTCGCTAGCGGCGGGCAATTCTGTAGCGGAAAAATATATCAAAGGGATAAGTTGCCCAGCAACCTCGTCTATCACTATCAGAGAAGGGTCATGGCTTGTGTATTTTAAAACCTCTTTGCTCGCCAAAGTTCCCAGCACATAAACCAAAGCGAAGAAAGCCAGCATAGCAGGCAAACCGCCACAATAATAGGTAAGCACATAAGCAAAAGGAAGAGTTGCCAAAGAACCCGCTGTTCCGCTCGCTATAGGGCAATATCCAACTCCAAAAAAAGAAGCGATTATGTACGAGATTTTTTTATTCATTCTCTGTTAGATAGGACCTTTATGATGGTCTTCTTTAGAGGGATCTTCTAAGAGATCTTCTTTAAAGGAGTCTATATCCAGCTTCAGTTCTTTTGGTAGCTTAAGTTTATCCCACGCGCTGGCAAAAGGAAATGTATTGTACACCGAGAATGCGGTTGATTCATCCATAGTTTTTTTCAAAGTCCCTTTTGCGGGCACAGCATTGACAATGGTTAAAAGAACCGCAGATATCGCAATCCCTTTTAGCGCGCCCCAAGCCCCGCCCAACATGCGATTCGCCATGGTGAGAGCCGTTGTTTTAGTCAGGAAAAAATTTACGATGCTCACGACAATTCTAGCTGATAAAAATATGATGATAAAAGCCAAAATCCCGCCAAGTAACAGATCCATAGGCGGTACTAAAACCATATTGGAGTTCAGTATGCCTGCAAAATAACCCGAAAAGAGAAAGATGGATAAAATTCCAATAGCCCAAGCTATCAGAATATGCAAGCTGGCTATAAAACCTTGCGCTGCACCTATTATAAAAAAAACAGCGATTAGCGAAACTACTATTGCATCTATAAGCATGGGAATAATATAGTAAATGCCGAATGGAGGTTTTTTAACAAAAATCACCATTTTTTTCTATCTTCACGGCATGGGAATTCCAAAATCTCCTCTGACAGTTAGGCTCGTGATTGGGATTCTCTCCGCAGGGCCAGAGCTTGCAAACGAGGCAAAGCAAAAATTGATAGAACGTTTTGGGGAAATTGATTTGGAAATGCCACCCGTTCCTTTTGCACACACCAATTATTATAAAGATGAACTCGGAGAAACTCCGCTTCGCTCATTTCTATCTTTTGAAAATAGAATTGAACGCGAGAGCATTGTTGGCATAAAATTGGAAACAAATGAAATGGAAAAAATTTGGGATAGAGCGGTTAATTTAGACCCTGGTTACATGACTCTTGGGCAATTTTTTTTGGCGACTACAAAAGACCAGCGGCACAGAGTTTACTTGGGCCAGGGCATTTTTGCAGAGGTTACTCTTTATTTTGAAAACGGAAATTTTCACCCTTTTGATTGGACTTACCCGGATTACAAAAGCGATGCTTATATAAAATTTTTGGAAAAGGCAAGGGAGCGTTTTGCCTACCATGTTGCCACAGGGCATCCGTATAGCGAGAGAGGCAAACATGCTAGGGGTGTTTGATTCGGGTTTTGGAGGTTTAACCATCCTAAAGGATTTGGCAAAAGCATTGCCCAATTACGATTTTGTTTATTTAGGCGATAATGCCCGCGCCCCTTACGGGAACCGCAGCTTTGAGAGCATATATCGCTACACGCTGGAAGCCGTTGACTATCTCTTTTCACTCGGCTGCCCCCTTGTGATTTTAGCCTGCAACACCGCTTCTGCAAAAGCCCTGCGCACAATACAGCAAAACGACCTTTCAAAGATTGCTCCGCAAAATAGGGTGCTAGGCATAATCCGCCCCATAGCGGAGGAAGTAGGCAAGTTCACAAAAAGCGGGTATGTGGGCATTTTAGGCACGGAAGGAACAGTAGCCTCTCAGAGCTATCTGCTGGAGATAGCTAAGTTTTGGCAGAACCTGCACGTGGAACAACAAGCCTGCCCAATGCTCGTTCCTTTGGTGGAAAACAACTTGATAAACCACCCAGCTACCGAGATGTTCGTGAAGGAATACACGCAGAAGATTTTGGAAAGAGAACCCCGCATAGATTCTCTAGTGCTAGGTTGCACCCACTACCCTCTGCTCCAAGAGGTCTTTGTAAAAGTTTTGCCAAAAAGTGTGAAAATAACCTCCCAGGGCGGCGTAATAGTCCAAAAAACTATAGAATATTTGGCAAATCACCCGGAAATTGACAACCGCATAAGCAAAAACTCGGGTAAAAATGGCAAAATTCGCTTTTTAACCACAGACTCCGCAGAATTCTTTAAAAAAGGCGCGGAAACATTTTGGCATACCCAAGTCCAAGTGGAAAGCGTAAATTTACTCCCCAATGCCCGGTAAAATTTTTCTATGTTTAACGCTATGAAAATATTTCGAGATTCTTCGTTACCCAGGCTGGATATTTCTGCGACCGCGCTTATAATAGCAGCTTTAGTCTTTATTTTTGTTGGTTGCGGAGGAAAAACCGTAAAACGCGTAGCCTCCGATTCAACTATAGACCTCTCTGGAAATTGGAATGATACCGATTCCCGCTTGGTTGCAGAGGAGATGCTCAACGATTGCTTAACTAAGCCCTGGTATCAAAATGCTGTCCGTGGCAAAAACGGCGAAAACCCAGTTATTGTTATTGGGCAAATCCGCAACCTCAGCACCGAGCATATAAACACAGGCACCTTTATAAACGACATTCAGCGCGTTTTAATCAATTCGGGCAAGGTGGAATTTGTGGCTAACTCCGAAGAGCGCCAGCAACTCCGCAAAGAAATTGACGACCAAAAAGGCAACGCCACAGACGAAACCGCCAAGGAACGCGGTCAAGAGACCGGTGCAGATATAATGCTCACCGGTACAATCAATTCCATAGTTGACCAAAGCGGTAGCGAACAGGTTAAATTCTATCAGATAGATCTTGAGCTAACCGACCTTCAAAGCCATAAAAAACTTTGGATAGGCAACAAAAAGATTAAGAAATTCATTGAAAAAAGCGCCTTGAAACTCTGATATGAACACACGGAAACTCCCGTTCTGTTTGCTTCTATTATGTTTGTTTTTGGCTTCTTGCGCAAGCTCTGCAAAACTTAGGGAAGAAAGGATTGGGAAACCGATTAACTCAGGCAGTTATGATACCGCAATAGAAGCCATCAATAAAAGCAAAAAAGATTTTTACAATTCAGGGGATGCGTTTCTTCTTGAATTTGATTTGGGGTTGTTATACCATTACAACCAAAACTATGAAGAGAGCATAAAGCACTTTGCAATTGCAGAAGAAATTTTGGATGAGCTATACACCCGTTCCGTGAGCAACGAAGCTGCGGCAATCCTCACAAACGATAATGTTCGCCCCTACCGCTCTTATCCCTTTGAGATACAGTGGCTCTATCAAACCCAAATTTTAAATTACATGGCACTTGGCCAAATAGACGAAGCCGTTGTTGAATCCCGCCGCGCACTCCTAGCAATACAGAGCTTACAGGAAAAAGAGGAGAGCAAGTTTAATGAAAGCGGCGCTTTGCAATATTTAATAGCACTTTCTTATGAATGGCAAAAATCCGAAGATGACGCTCGCATAGCCTACGATAACGCAAAAAGAAATTTTACAACGGGTTACATTCCAAAATTAGTCGCGCAAATTCCTGAAAATGAGCAGGAGATTGTAGTGATTGGCTATGCAGGAATTAGCCCTATTTTAGGCGAAAACAAATTTTGGGGAACCTACGCAAAAGATGGTGCTCTTGTTTTGTATTATAAAGATGCAAACGGGAACAGACAGAGCACGACTATTTTTGCCCCTGGTCTTGGCGGGGGCGGTTTTAGCGGTAGCACAATTACCATTCAGTTCGCAATACCGCAGATGGTGGAAAGGGCATCGCAAGCAAGCGCATTTTCGGTGACCGTAAACGAAAATTCAATAATGACAGAGCCATTTTCTAACACTAAAAATTCCCTTAAAAAGGATTTGGAAAATGGACAAACGGCAACGCTCATGAGAACCGTCACCAGGGTAATTTTGCGCACTATAGCGGCGAATAAGGCAAAGGAAAAAATGCGAAACGCCACGGGAGGCGGTATGGCGAATTTGCTCTTGAACATAGGCACTGATATTGCCACAGGCGCGCTTGAAGAAGCTGATTTGCGACTTGGTTCCGCGATGCCTTTAACGCTTCAGGTTGCCCGTATTCCGGTAGAGCCGGGTAAACACTCGGTAAAAATTGATGTCTTGAGCAGCAACAACATGAAAATAGGCACCTTTGCGGAACAATATGTAAATGTGAAAAGGGGCGAAAAGGTCTTTATTTTTGCTCCGGCTCTAAAATAGAGCGGCGGGCGAATAAAAAGTTCACAGCACCGAGCAGACTCACTAGCAGATTTACCCCATAAGCCAAGAGCTGCATTATAACGGCTTCCATTGAGCCAACTCCAATACGGGCAAAAAGAGTTTTAGCCGTGAGTTCCCTTGGCCCAAAACCCCCTATGGAAATGGGGAGCGCGCTCACAACAGCCACCAAAGGTATGTAGTAAAAATACCAGCTAATTGCAACATCCACCCCTATGCTCATGGCGCAAAAGTAATGGGATAGAACTCTAAGACCTTGCGTAACTGTAGAAAATGCAAATACTTGTGCAAAAAGTTTTTTTGTTTTAAATGCCTGAAACCGCCCATGTAGATGCAAAACCCTTTTCCCCAAAAATGGGAACAGCTTGCCGAAAACCAGCTGGCCAAACCTGCGGCTGAACAGCATGCACAAGGCTAGGGAAAAAGCAAAAAAAATCAACAGCGATGGCAATAAAAAATATCTTTGGTTTGGATCTCTCCAAAAAAATGCAGCTCCCACAGCAAGGGCAAAAGAGCATAAAATATAAAGCCCGCAGAGCCTATCCAAAAAGGTTGCAGATACAGCGGCCCCAATGGTTTCTTTTGAATTTTTATTTATGTCGTAAATCTTTTTTAGGTCTCCGCCCACGTTGCCGGGCATAAAATTATTGAAGAAACAACCTGTGAAATAAACCCTGAGCAGACTTATGTAACTCATTGAAATATTTTGAGTTACGAGAAGCTGTTGCCATTGCACGCAACCGGATAGATAAGATAAAAATACACAGAGCAGGGCGAGGAACAGAAATCTGTATTCTACGTTGCTCAACTTGCGGATGAAGTCTTCCGAGTTCACGTCTGGAGTGGATGCTATGCTTTCCCACACCAAAAAGCAAAGCACAGCTGAAACCAACAGCTTAGCTATAAATATCAAAATATTTTTCATTTTATTCAGCCTTAGCTTTCACTATCTCCTGCATTAAAAATAGGGTTTCCCTAGCGGCTTTTTCCCAGTCAAAGGATGAAGCGTAGCTCTTTGCCTCGCTTTCCATGCCAGCCCTTAAAATGGGATTCTCGTAAAGCGTTTCCATTTTCTTCGCGCAATCCACTGCACTTCCCGCTTTGAAAAGAAGTCCGGTCTCTTTATCTTTAACGCTATCGCAAAGCCCGGAGACATTGCTCGCTACGCTCGCAGTTCCGCAAGCAGCAGCTTCAATCACGGTCAAACCCCAGCCCTCTTTGTAGCTGGTCTGCAAAATACCCAAGGCTTTGTTCATAAGTTCTATTTTCTGTTCCTCGCTCACCAAACCCAAAATTTCAACTCTGTCTGCCAAACCCCATTCCTTTGCTTTTTTTCTCATTTTGGCTTCTTCGGGGCCAGAACCCGCAAAGAGCAATTTCACATCGGGGTGTTTCTTCGCAAAGATTTTAAAGGCTTCAAAAGCAACCCACACGCCCTTATACTTCCTGAACCTACCCAGCCACAGGAAATATGGGGATTTGTCCCTGATTTTCTCGTTTTCAAAATATTTGCTATCCATGCCGCAATATATCACGGAAATTTTCTCTTTTGGTATCCCAAGCTCGCACAATTCCTTTTTCCCGCTTGGGCTGATGGTTGCAAAATGGCAATTTTTATAAAAGAGCGGAATTGTCTTTTCGCTTAACCACACGGCAAAGGCAACCGGAAAAGAGGCTTCTTTAAATATGCTGAATTTCCACAAATGCAGGATTTGTATCAGTTTGGGGATTTTTGTTATGCAAGGTGAAAGAAGCGGGAGTTTGTTTAAATCTTCGTAAATTATGTCCGGCCCAAACTTTTTTATGAGCTTTGGAACTTTTAAAAGGCAGTTAAGAGGGAAAAACAGATCGCCCCCGCAGCGAATGACCTCAATGCCGTCTATCACTTCGTTTTCTGCGGCGCTTATTTTTTTCTTGGAATCGGAAGGCATAATGTAATTTGTTGTGAATAGCGTAACCGAATGCCCAAGCTCCACGAACCTGCCGAGAATCTTATGCAAATGCACTTCTGCCCCACCCGCCAAAGGATGAGTTCTATCCCTATAATTCAATGCCAATATTTTCAATTACAGATTCTCCATTCTCAATTTTTTCGCCCTATGACTCCTATGCACACTTGCGTGTAACTGCTTGCAGGGCAACGACTTACAACCTCCAATATCTTGTCTTTGCATCTTTGGTAGATTGTTCCTTGCAGGGGGTACTTCGGCATATTCACCCCAAACTTTAACCCTATTTCCCTTAAAACCCTGTATATGAGATTCGGGCGCATCCAATCCCCGTAAGAATGAGCAATTTCCAAACCTGCATTTTTCATCAATTTTTTGAGCTGTGGCATGGTGAACTCTGTCTCCCAACCGGCAAACCATTTATCAAAAGTTATTAAAATATGTTTCATCACTGTGTAAATATGAAAGGTTTGCGGAACATCGCATAGGCAAAAGCCGCCTTTTTTGAGTAAACGGGCGTTTTCTTTGAGCAAAGGCAAGGGGTCTTTGAAGTGCTCCGCCAAGCCCTGATGAAAAACAATGTCAAAAACCCCGCTCTGAAAAGGGGAATTAAAGGCATCGCCCTGAACTAAATGCAAATTCCCTGGAGCCTCTAGTGCAAGCTCTCTGCCTATTTTCAGGGATTCTTCCGAGTAGTCCAGTATAAAGACTGTAGCCCCTGCACGCGCAAGCATAAGGCTATCCCTGCCCGTACCAGCCCCAACTTCAAGGATTTTAAGCCCTTTCACGGGTCCCATGCCTAAAATAGCTTTAAGAACGGAAGGCGAGGACGGGTAAACTTTATCCAAATCCTTCTTCCTGCTCCAAAATTTGTTCCAAACTGAAACTGATGGTTCCTTTTTCATTCTTCGTTAAAAATAAATTTTTTTTACCCTTTTTATTCTTTTTATATATTTTTAATAGGTGGTTAGTAATATATTGCTAGAAAATGGTGTTTATAGACTCAAATGAAGCTATATTGAGACGATATTTAGAAGATATCCGCAGAACCTGTCCTTTGTCTCGTGAAGAAGAAGCGCTGCTTTTTGAAAATAAAAGCAACCCTATTGCAAAGCAAAAAATTGTCGATGCAAATATGCGCTTTGTGCTAAAGGTGGCAATCCAGTACAGGAGCTGTCCTATTCCATTGCCAGACCTAGTGAGTGAGGGTGCAATGGGTTTAATGCGCGCAATAGAATCCTTTGATAATACAAGAGGTTTAAAATTCATAAGCTATGCGGTGTGGTGGATTAAAGCCTACATAACAAGAGCTATCAATGAACAGGGTAATTTAGTTCGCTTGCCAGCAAACCAGCACTTGCGTATTCGCCAAGGGCTAAAGGACCAAGCAAAGGGGCAAGAGGTTAGCAAAGAAATTGCGAACCTTATACAGATGGGGCAAAAGGGAGTGAACATAGATGGCAACCATAGAACGGATAGCAAGTCATCTTACGCGGAATCTTTGCCGGATGCCGCAGCTATAGACCCGGAAGCCAGCTCGGAAATTAAGGCAGTGGAAATAGAGGTGAGGAATATATTAAAAGCATTGCCAGAAAGGGAATACAACGTTTTGGCGAGCATTTACGGAATTGGTTTCAACACTCCGCAGACTTTGAGAGAAGTTGGCGAGAGCATGAACATATCGCATGAACGTGTGCGGCAGCTTAGGGATCAGGCTCTAAATAGAATATCCCACACGGTCACAAAAGATTTTTTGAAAGAGAGTCTTGAGGCTTTGGCAAAAGCCAAACAGAATGAAAAACACTAACCCAGGGAGAGCAATATGAAAAAAGTCATCAATTATCTGTTCGCAGCAACCTTGTTTGCAGCAGTCGCAACAGCCGGAGAATCCGAGACTTTCGGGGGATTTGGCATATCCGTTTGGCCAAATAGCAACGGTGCAAAAATCGCCGGAGTCATGCCAGGATTACCAGCAGACGGTGCTGGCTTGCAAACCGGTGATTTAATAGTTTCAGTGGATGGAAACAGCCTTTCCACATATAACCCAGGAGAGCAGACTAACTATTTGCGTGGCAAAGTTGGAACCACCGCCAACTTAGTCATCAACAGAAACGGCGAAGTATTTTCTGTTTCTGCAAAGAGAGTTGGGATTTCCGTGCAGAGTTTGGATGCAAGTGAAATTTCGCAGTGGTATGGCAAAGATGAAGGCTTAACCGCAGAGGAGATCAGCTACTTGGCCAGCAAAAAAACAACCGCAGGTTATGAGTTCTCAGGCATTATGCAATATGGAACTCCTGTTCCCCGTTCTGCGGAAAATTTAAAAGCGCAATACTTCACGTTGCTTTCGGTTCAAAAAGATGTAGCAAAGCCAGAGGCAAAACCCATTAAAAAAGAAGAAGAACCCAGCTTAAACGGTAAAGCAAAAGATGCAAAGTTTGTGAACGTGAAAGGAGCAAGGGTTAAAAACCAAGACAAAGCACCAGCGTATAAGCTACGCTGATATTTAAAGGGGGGGACTATATTAAACTGAAATATCTACGGTGTTGCCTACAGAACCCATAGATGGAGCCTGCTGAGGTATTGAGTTTAAAAGAGCTAATGCTTCAGCCTCGCCTGCTTGCTGGGCTTGTTTCAACAAAGCTACATCAACCGCTAGGCTTGTTTCAGCCGCTTTTTGAGCAGTTGCTAATTCTATGATGGATGTTTCCATAATACACTCCTACTGGTTTCTATATATATCGGCAGATATTTTGGAAAACTTTAATTTAATTTCCCGCTGGGCATTCCGCCCGTTAGCCACCCGCCCGGCCGCCGGAGAGCAGGAATAAAACGGACATCCTAACCGCAACCCCATTCGTCACTTGGTCTAGAATCACGGAATTCTCGCCATCTGCAATGTCCGAATCCAATTCAACACCTCGGTTTATAGGCCCTGGATGCATAATCAAGACATTATTTTTGGCTTTTTCCAAAGTTTGCCTAGTTATGCCATAAAAGTTGCGGTATTCTCTTATGCTCGGCAAAAGGGAATCGTCCATTCTCTCTTTTTGCAGACGAAGTGCAATAACCGCGTCAGCTCCTTCCACCGCTTTGCGAACATCGCTAAAAACCTCAACCGGAAGCATACTGGTATTGCGGGGCATAAGCGTTGAAGGCCCACAGAAACGAACCTTTGCCCCCAAGGCATTTAAACCCCAAGCGTTTGAGCGCGCTACCCTGCTGTGCTTTATATCGCCGACTATGGTCACCGTTTTGCCTTTTAGGTCGCCTAAACTGCTCTCCATGGTGAAAATGTCCAAAAGGGCTTGCGTGGGATGCTCATGCGCCCCATCTCCCGCGTTCACTATAACCGCATCTGTATGCTCTGCCAAAAATTTTGGAACGCCTGTTCCTTTATGCCTAACCACAACAACGTCTATTTTCATGGCTTCTATGTTTTTAAGCGTGTCCAAAAGGGTTTCGCCTTTTTGAACACTTGAGCCGGACGCGGTAAAATTCACAATGTCTGCGGAGAGCCTTTTTTCTGCTAACTCAAAACTTATGCGAGTGCGGGTTGAATTTTCGTAGAATAAATTTACAATTGTAACGCCTCTCAGCGTAGGGAGTGCTTTTACTTTTCTGTCTAATACTTTTCTGAATTCTGCGGCGTTGTCTAAAATAATGCGAATGTCGTTTGCACAAACTTCGCGTAAACCGAGCAAGTGCTTAATCTCCAAAGCGCTCATGTCTCCTCCCCTATTTCAACGAGCCACACAGCGGTTTCTTCATCGAAGGGATTTAGGCAAACTCTAATTTCCTGCTTAGGTTTGGTCTCTATGGATATTCCCGTGCAATCGGGGGCAATGGGCAATTCGCGGCAACCCCTATCCACAAGCACGCAGAGTTTTACAAAAGCCGGACGGCCGAGATCTAAGATTGCCTGCAACGCTGCCCTTACCGAGCGCCCTGTATAGAGGACATCGTCTATTAAAACTACGGTCTTTCCTTCCACATCCGCAGGCATTTCCAAAATTTTCACCGAAGGGTTGTTTATGCGCTTGCGGTAGTGAATATCATCCCTGTAATAGGAATTGTCTATGCTGCCCACCGGAACGGACAAGCTATATTTGTTCAAAAGTATCTGTGCTATGTTTTGCGCAAGCGGTACGCCTCGGCTCGCCATGCCCATCAAAAGGACGGAGTCCTGAGATTTTGCCCAAGCAGCTATTTTGCCCGCCATGTCGTCAAGGGCGGTTTGCATACCAGCTTCGTCCAGCAACTTGCGAACCTTTTTATAGGAAGTTTTCACTCAGAATGTAAATGTAGAAAATTCAAAAACCCCCCTTGACAGGAGTGTCATCTTTATGTATATTTTAGCTCGGACATAATAATTGAATGGAGGTCCACTATGAAATCACTTAAAATCTTATCATTCCTGCTAATTGGAACAATAGGAGCTCAAACAGTTTTTGCCGATGACGCGATGAAATTTGGCGTAAGAGTTGGCTTAAACACGGCAAAAGTAGAAACCAGCGGGAACTCTTCCTATGAAAGCGAAAGTTTCTATAACGGAGTAAGTCAGAGCAAAAGCTCTGACTCAGAAACTTCTGATGGATCACGTATGAGCGGCAATCTCATAGGTTTTCATATTGGTGCAGTGGTAGACATAAAAATCACCGATTTTCTCTATGTCCAGCCCGGAATTATGCTAAGCTCAAAAGGCATGGATACTGAAGGAGAAAGTGAATATGAGTATACTCAGTCGATGGGCTCTGATGGTAGAGAAATACAATTATAAGGTGAATCCGTATTATATAGATGTGCCGATAATGGCTTCTTTAAAAGGAACTCTTGCCGATAATTTAGCTTTGAGAGTGCAGGCTGGCCCATACCTTGGCTTTGGTCTGTTTGGAGGAGCAGAAGGTTCATCTAAAAGAGAGCGATATAGAGATGGTGTTCTTGATCCTAATGACTCTTGGAATTTTGACCCTGAAAATGGAGCTAAAAAGAAAATAAAAAATGTATTCTCCCCAACAGATGAAGAAAAAGAAGATTTTGGAGAAATGATTGGCGGTGGGTTGAGCAGGTTCAATTGCGGACTTAGCTTTGGCATTGGCATTGAATACAGCAATTTCTACCTTGGAGTGAGCTATAATTATGGCTTAACCAACTTAATAAATAAGTATGAGAACACCATAAATTCCGCGAATAATCCTAATGTGCCTGCTGGATATGAACAAAAAGTGTCTGTTGAACCAGAAGCTTATGAACGCACTCTCAGCATAACACTTGGGTATAATTTCTAATTTATACCAATGCTCCTTGCGTTGGTGGGTTTAGATGAGTTTGCTAAAGATGAGAGAATTGACAAATTCTGGAAAGAGTCTTTGGTCGGTGGTTCGCAGCGAAAAGTGTTTTTCGCTTCTGACTACCAAAAAGACGAAAATCCTTTAATACCAAACATAGCACAGGCTTTGACGCCTTCTTTTTTTGAGCCAGCGGCAAGCGTTTTGGTTAGGCACTCCGAGTTTATGCTAGCCGAAGAACAGCGCCGCCTTGCGGATTTTATAACGAGTTATAGCCAGGCTGGTGTTTTTCCGGGGAACTTGGCCCTTGATTTTTCTGAGTTGGATAAAAGAAGCGCTCTGTGGAAACTCTTTGACAAAGCCAAAGCAGCGGAAACTTTTGACCCTCCAAAATACGACGGCATTCAAAAATGGGTGGTAAATCATGTTAAAAATTGCTTTGGGCTAAGCATAAACATTACCGCCGCTCAATACATTGCAGACGCCATAGGCGGCGACACCAAACGCATACACAGCGAAATAAAAAAAATATTACTCTACGACAAAAGCATAAAGGAAATAAACATACAGCACTGTTCGCTGTTCATACAGCAAAACAGAGAGGTTCCCGCCTACGAATTGCAGGACCCTTTTGGTTTTAGGAATTTAAACGCCTTTTTGCCCAAATTTCGCAGAATTTTAGCGGAAAACGGAGATGAGGCCTTTATGCCCGTGGTTAGCGCACTCAGGAACCATTGCCTAAGCCTTTTGCACATACAAGCCATGAAAGCTAAGAATATCTCGGACTACGAGATAAGTTCCAAAGCTCTGCCTCCCAACAGGACTTTTCTCTACAAGAAGAGCCGGATGCCAGAACAGAGTTCCTGCTGGAGGGCTGGCAGTCTGCAAAAAGCCATTTTATTCCTAGACGAACTCTCTTATGGAAAAAAAGTAGGCCGCTATAGAGATTTACCATCATTTGAGATGGCAATTTGTAGTTTACTATATTACTTATAAAAATATGGCTGCACAAAAAATATGCTTGGGTGTGGAGATAAACCAAGATGGATTGAAAATAGCTCTGGTTGAACCGGCTCATAAAAATATTATTAAGATAGATGCAATTCCTGCTTCCGGCGATTCGATGAATGACGCTTCAATTTATTCTTCTGTAATGACTTCCTGGACTCGTAACAATTCACTCCCTGAAATAAAAGCAGTGGCGGTGGCTTTCCCTGTGCAAAGCGGAGTAATGCGGTTGGTTGACATTCCCAAAGAAGCAGACCAGCCTTTTAGCTATGTGGAATGGGAATTCGCCTCTGCAATTAACTCCAACACAAAGGACTATAAGCTGGATGCCGCCTATTACCCAAACTCAAAGAAGCCCCAGCGAGCCATTGTCACAGCCCTTCGCAAAGAGATTGTGGATTCCTTTTGCTCCAAAGCGGTTGAAAGCAGCGGTTTTAGGCCTAATTGCCTTATCGCTGATATCTGCGCCCTGCTCAATTTGCTGGAATGTTCTGATGGTTTAGACAGCCATCCCCAATGCGTATTAAAGATAGATCAAAAATTTGCTATTGCATTTTGGGGAAACGAAACAGGCCCCCTTGCCATAAGGCTTTTTCCAAAAGAATTTCTAGCACCCAATATTATCATTGAATCTTTAGACAAAGGTTTTAAAGAGTTTTCAAAAGCAAAAAGAAAAGTAAAATTCTGCGGCGAGCTTTCCACAGATGCTAAATATATAAGCGAACTCACTGATATAGCTATGAACCCTAAACAAGCTATAGAGATAGAGGTTTGGAAATCTCTTTCAAAATTTTCTATGGCAAAAGATGTAGATTCTTCAAAATTATCAAAATGTTTAGGTGCCATAGGAGCAACCCTGAATTGCATGTAGTGTAAAGATGATAAAATCCAATTTAATGCCGCCCCTCTCTAAAAAAACGGCGGCGGGAAAGCAAAAAGGCAAAGCCGCTAAAAAAAGCGGAAAATCTTTTTACATATTGTTGATTCTTATATTAGCCGGATTTATCTATTATAAACAATTTGGAATACCAAAATCTCTACGTGATAAATTGCCGGAGAAAGTTATAGCCTTTTTAGGTTTAACCGAACCAGAACCTGAGGTTGTGATGCAAGCGCCACGCGAGATCCCAGTCCCTAAGTTAAAGGCTAGAGGTTTTAGCGTAATAGAGCCTGTTGTTCCGGTGAATGCTTCTGTTGAAGAAATGGTTATAACCTTGCGTCCGGATGTTTACTTTAAAAATAAAGACAAATTGATACTCAAAGAAAAAGCAACTCCCTGGCCCAAAGAACTGCAATTGGCTTTGGATAGCCGAGTTTGTTTAAAAGACGCTTTTCCCCTTATGCTAAACACATTTTATGACGCAGCGCCAGATGGCATGGGTTATCTTGACCTTGTGTATCAGGCTCCAAATTATTACTTTGCCCGCGTTGTAACTATTGATGCCAATACACGTAACTCCTTTATAAATAATCTGAGAGCGAAAGGAGCGAATTTGAAAGTTATAGATACGGTATCTTACAGAAACGGCAATGTTGAATTTTCCATGCAAGGCAGCATCAGATTGCCTAGCCAGCAGCAATTGAATGTAGTGCCACATTCAAAAATGAATTCGGAGATTTTGGCTTTGCGCAGTTTGGCTGTAGTTAACAGCGTGCGTTTAGAGGGTTTGGAAAGCCCCATCGAAGAGGATTTTGGGCTTTATCGCATAGTTGTTTTAAAAACCATTACGGAAGCTGACTACCCTTCTCTTTTGAATTTTGCGGACGCTTTGCAAAAATCCAATATCTCAATTGGTATTCAAAAATTTGTCTCTAGCCCCTTGGAAGCGGACAAAATGCAATCCGCCATAGAATTTGTGATGTATGTGAAATAATTTAAATTTTAGGTAACTTGAGTTTGGCATACATCGCATATAAGCGCAGGGTTATGGTTATGGTTATGGTTGCCACGATTTTCACGCCGTGAAATTCGCTTGTGCACAAGCCAAAAACCCAATAGAACAAACCGCCTATCAAAGCCGCAGTCGCATAAAAATCACTTTTTAAAACTTGAGGTATTTCGTCTGCCAAAATATCCCTGAGCATTCCCCCACCCACCGCCGTAAGCACCGCAAGGCTTACTATGGCTATCCCGCCCGCCCCTGCATTTTCCGCATGAATTGCGCCTATTGCCGTAAAAGTTCCAAGCCCAATGGCATCTGCTATCAAAACAAAAAGCCAGTGAGAGACAACCTTTTTTTGGGCTATTATAACCAAAACCGCAGCGAGAACGCAGACAATGGCGTAAACTGGTTTTTGCAGAGCTACGGGTGGATTGTTGTTGAGCAAGACATCTCGCATAATTCCGCCGCAAAATCCCGTGGCGCAAGCGAGCACAATGGCTCCAAACCAGTCTAAACCTCTATTTGCGGCTTTAATCGCGCCTGTTATAGCAAAAGCAAATGTTCCCAACAAGTCAAGAGAAAGGAGAATCACAGAGAGTAACTTAGTAAATGTTTATCTAAATTCCCACTATGCCAAACAATAAATTCGCTGTCCTCATAACTCTGAGTATAACCTCTTTCTTGGTTCCCTACATGGGTTCAGCACTTAATTTGGCACTCCCAGAGCTTGCACGTGCTTTTGACTTGGATGCAAAAGAGCTGGGTTGGGTAACTTCTGCCTTTTTAATAGCAACGGCTATTTTTCAGGTTCCTTTTGCAAAAATAGCCGATTTAGTTGGCAGAAAAAAGGTGTTTTTGCTCGGGGTTGCGCTTTTTGGAGCGGCCTCTGTTGCTTGCGCTGCGGCTTGGGATTTTGCTTCGCTGATTGTGTTCAGGATATTTGCGGGGCTTGGCAGCGCGATGATTTTTGGCACAAATTTGGCAATCTTATCCTCTACATACGAGCCACATGAGCGTGGCAAGGCGATGGGGGTTTTAACCTCGGTTGTTTACATGGCTCTTGCCGTCGGGCCTTTTTTGGGCGGAATTTTAACGCATTATTTTGGCTGGGAAAGCGTGTTCTTTATACCTGGGGCAATTCTAGTTGTTCAGGCTATCAGCGTGCCTTTTTTTATCAAGAGTGAGTGGATAGAAGACAGCACCAAGCATTTTGACAAAAGAGGTTCCATAATTTACGGGCTTGCCGTGTTTTGTTCTATTTTTGGGTTTTCTGAATTTCCAAATGAGTTTGCCCTTATCCTTGTGCTTGCCGGAATTTTGTTGTTCGTCTTTTTTTACAATTACGAAAAACGCAGGGAACAACCTGTATTCTATGTACGCTTGTTCGGTGGCAATAAGATTTTTACCTTGGCATCTCTCGCGGCCTTTTTCAGTTACGCTGCAACAACCGCATCTTTTTTTATACTGAGCCTTTACTTGCAGTTTGTGCGCGGCTTTGATGCTAGAACTGCCGGGCTGGTTTTGGTCTCGTCTGCGGTGGTGCAGTCAATAGCGGCTCTTTTAGCGGGCAGGCTTGCAGATAAATTTGAACCTTCTAAAATAGCTATGCTTGGAATGAGTTTAAACGCGGTTGGTTTGCTTGGGCTTGTTTTCTCGGAAATGGATAGTTCAATTATCATCATAGTCACCATGCTTTTGCTTTTAGGAATGGGGATAGGCTTGTTCGGTGCCCCGAATACAAAGGTTATCATGGGTTCTGTGGAAAAGAAGCACATAAGCCAGGCTTCTGCAACGGTTGGAACCATGAGGCTTTCGGGGCAGGCATTCAGCATGGCAATTGCCATGATGTCCATTTCGATTTTCATAGGCGATTCCCCAATAACTCCAGAGAATTTTGAAAACTTTATGCAAAGCTGGAAATTCATATTTGTCTTCTGTGCAGCTTTATGCATTGTAGGTGCTATTACAAGCAGAGCGTGTGTGAAGTTGCCGAAAAATACCGACGGCGGTTAAACCGTCGGTACTTGTAAGCGGTGAGTTGATTACTTGTTTAGAATATCCAGTGCTTCTTGGCGGTAACATTCCATTAAGTAAGGGATGCCTGTTACTTTGGTGCATTCTTCCGTCAGCGACATAATGTCGGTGCGAGCGATTGAGGCGAGGTTGAAACAGCGAGCGCCTGCCATAAGCTGTTGCAAACCGACTTTGAGTTTGTCAGCATAACTGTAAATACCAATAGCACCCAGAGGAATTTTCTTTATCTCTTCTGAGCCTACTATGGATTTTACTTGTTCGTAATTAACAAAAATCTCTTCAACCTTGCTTCCAAATTCGCTTACAGACTTCGGCAAATTGTTTTCTTTTATCCATTGTTCAATGTTTTTGCCGACCATTCCCGGAATCATCAACGCCCTGCCCATACATACGGCTTTAATATACGGCGAACCGAGAGCCAGCGCTTTGAATATGCCGTCTTCCGAACTGAATCCGCC
>JAITFO010000066.1 GCA_031281265.1 Candidatus Fibrimonadaceae bacterium | reverse complement strand
TCAAGCGCAGGATCGATACCGCAAACGTTTTCGCCGCAAACCAGCGTAACGCCTGCTAACGCAGAGCCAACAGCAAAATGTTCCCAGTTTTTACGGGCAATCTCTGTTGAGCCTAACGCACCTGTAAAAACAGGCACACGCATTTTTACTTTTTTATCCCAGCCGTATTCGGTTTCGGTGTTGACCGACGCAAAAAGAGCGTTATCCGGCTCCGCCGCAACGCCTTGAGGCAAGCCCCTTGCTCCCGTAGCATACCCTTGAATGTTCAAGTGGGAATAATCGACAGGATAATCCTTGTCTGCGCCGGCAGTAATATTGCCGAAAGGACCCGGATAGATAAGTTCCCTGCCCCTGAATGTCGCCTTAAAAACCTCGCAGTTCCCCCGGCAATCGTCCACACAGCGTGAACAAAGACCGCTTGACGGGACGACACTTCTTGAACGGTTAACCGTGCGAGTTGCGTCATTTGCATTAGGTGTTCCTAGATTCATCTAATACCTCCTGATTATAACATACTACGTAATGTAGAAAAATTCACATAAAAGACTTAAAATTTTCTATATTATATCCCCTTATGAATAAAATGCAATCTGTTCAAGAGCATGTAAAAAATGCACCGGGTTCTTACTTGAGCCGCTTGCGTACAAAATTCACCCATAAAAGTGGGCTTGTGCAAAATTCAAAAATACAGAGCGAATTATGCCGTGAAATCTTGGAAGAAGAGAGATTAAATAAATGGATGCAAAGGAGAAAAGAATGGGAGGTCTTGGCTCTAGGCTTGATTTATGTAAGCGGTAGCAGAGGCTTGCATTTCAAGGAATTGGAACGCACTTTGGAAACAGACCAAAAAAATTTAATTGCCTTTTTGAACGAAGCGGTAAACGAAGTATTCCTGTGGCAAGCCAAATGCCAAGGCTCTTGCATATATTACGGCTTTGCAGATTTTGACGATTTCTTTTTAAACTATCTATTTAGCTATGAAGAAACATTGGAATCTACCGTGTGGATTTCCAATGAAAAAAAAGCCGAATTGCACTTGCTGCTGATGCTCTCTAAAATACAGCTGGGCAAAATTTCCATCAAAAAAGACCTATCCATAAGCCACTCATCAAAAAAACATATTGCTCAAATTTTTAAAAACAGCAATTTTTTTGACAATTCAATAATAGAAGATTGTATACGCCTACAGTTCTCTTTTCTCATCTATGAAAAATGGCTCTCAATAACCGCAGAGGAATCTGAGCTAAAATTGTTAACCCCCGCTTATGACTTTTTGCAGAACAATGGATTCAGGCTCTTTTCCGAATTCATCTTTTGGTGGGAACGCGAGAGATTCCGGCACAAACACGATCTGTTAAAACTCTTGAAATTTTTTGAAAAACCTATTAGCGTATTAAAAGCGGCTTATCTATTTTGGCCCAGCGATACCAATTCAAGGCTGCCTAAGAGCAAAACTATAAGCTGGCAGTATTTGCCATTGCCGCTCAGGGAACTTTGGATTTTTGGAATTTTAAAGATACAGGTGAAGAAAAAAAATATTTTGGCTTTTTCCCTTTCTGAATTTGGTGAAAGTATTTTCTTTGCCAAGCGCTCAAAGGAAAATCTCTCCGAGCCAATTATATCCAGTAGTTCCAATTTTGAATGGCTGTTATCGCATGACAACGGAGCATTCAGAATTTTTCAAATGTCCTGTTTTGCAGAGGCAAAAAATGAAGAAGATCCTTTGCGTTTTGTACTCAGCAAGGAATCTTTTTTAGAAGGATTACGTTCAAGGCTTCCAGACAGTTTTGTTCAAGACTTTTTATCATGGAACAGGGCTGTGCAAAATGTGACCGTAGCTTTAAACGAATGGCACCATATATACAGTGATTCTTCAATTGATTCTCTGTACATATTACGTATAAGAAATCCCAAAAAATTTGCGGAACTCTCTGTGTATAAACCTTTCTTAGCCTGCGTTGAGGAGATTATCCCAAACTGGGGTTTTGTTATCAAGGCAGAAAGTGAAAAGAAAATTTTGGGAATGCTTTCGCATTTTTCTTTGGAACCGCATCCATCATCCAATTTAAATCAAGACAAAAATAAACTTTTACAAAAACTTTTAGAAACGGAAACTTTCAGACTGCCCTACCCCATTCCAGAAGTAAACGGGGATACACTGTTCAATGACTACTATACCCTATTCCAGAAGTAAGCGGCGATGCGCTGTTCGATTGAAACGGTATCTTTATGCGAAATGAAGTACCTTTGCCAACAGAGCTTTCAACGGTAATTTCACCTTCGTGCAGGTCAATTATTTTTTTCACAATGGCAAGCCCCAAACCCGTGCCTTGTTCTTTTGTTGTGAAAAAAGGCGTGAAAATATTTTTTAGATGTTCTGGTTCAATGCCATTACCCGTATCTGCAACGGTTATCTCTGCAAATTTTTCGTTTGAGCTGATGCCAACTGAAATTTTGCCATCGGTTTCTATAGCTTGAATAGCGTTCATCAGCAAGTTGAGCATAACCTGCTGCAATCTTTCGGCATCAATTTCGGCGTTCAAAGGCTCGGTTGGGAAATTGCGCTCTATAAAGAGCTGTTTCTTTTCTTTTTCAATTTCAATTTCCGCGTGCGCTAGAATTGCCTCTGCCCAATTCACTAAATCTGTGTTCTGTTTTTGCAAATTTGTTTTTCTGGTATAAGCGAGCAGATTGCCAACTATTTTGTTCAAACTGGAAATTCCGCCTATTATCTTATCCACGTATTTTCGCTTTGGGTCTTCTGGCGGGATGCTCCTTGCCAAAAGACTCGCATAACCGCCTATGCCGCCGAGCGGGTTTCTTATTTCGTGGGCAACGGTTGCAGCCATTTCCCCAAGTGCGCTCAAAACTCTGCTTTGGTTAACTTCCTCTTGCATTTTTTTAAGTTGCTCGGTTTGCATTTCCAAAGCCTTGTATGCAAATTCAAGTTCGCTGCCTTGAGCCAAAAATCGCTCCATAACGGTAGCGAGTTCACTTATCAATTCATCTTGGGATTTTTGCATCAATTATCTCAGCGCCCTAAGCGCATCTATTCTATTCTTGGATTGGCTTTGCGGGTCAAATCTCTGAACCATCGCCTCGTCTTGCGAACGTAGTTCCAAAACAAGTTTTTCCATTTCGGATATTATGAGTTCAATTTCCCCATAAAGCGGGGAACTTTGCATCTCTTCCTTTCTCTGAATCCATTCATCCACAAAAGGTGCGTTACGAGACATCTCAGCGGTAACGCTATCTAATAGGGAACTTTTCAGAGTGAGTAAATCATTTATTTTGTTGAGTTCGTTTTCAGAATTCAAATCGCGCAATAAATCGCTTTGCAGAGTGTGAATTCGTTTGTAAATAGACAGCTGAGAGTTCAGGCTATCGCGGAGGAGTTCGGGCAAATTAGAGGTCATTTTTTCAACACCCCCTGATTTCTCTCTTGCCAAATGGCATCTTTTTTATAAAGCTCTGCTTGGTCTGCCCAATAAGTTCCGCTGAATTCCTTTATCAAACGGTCATAAGAGCGCACCGCTTCTTTGAAATTGCCCTGTTTGCGGAATATATTTCCAATTTGGAACAACGCCCAAGGTACAAGCGCAGGGTCTTTATGTTGCTCTATAGCTTTATTGTAATACTCAAGCGCCATAGGCCAGTTTTGCAGCAAAAAGCTACGGTCGCCAAGTTCGTAGATAGCCTTGCGGCAAGGGTCTGCAGTGCCAGGCGGGCAGTCTTCTACAATGTCTTTGTAAACCTGTATCGCAGATGGTTGGTCTTGCAGTTTGCTGTATAAATCCGCGAGCTTTAAACGAAGCTCATTCCTCTTGGCTTTGCTAGGCTCAGCCTCTATGGCTTTTTTCAAAATCTCTGGAGAGCCTTGGTCTGGTTTATATTGAGTTGCAATTTCTGCTTCCAGCGCTAATTTTTGCCCAAGAGTTGGACCAAGTTTCTGATCTTCAACTACGTTGGAGAGGGAATTATATCCATTTTGAAACTCAGCCTTTTTTACATGGCTAACAGCCAGCATGTAGAATACTGCGCTTTTATAAGGCTCGGGCACAGGTTCTTGCAAAACCGAATTTCCAAGTGCTATAACTTTATCGTGCAGCTCAAGGTACTGGTATAGCACAAGCAGGTTGTATGCAGCCGCCATTGAATTGGGCGTTCCTGGGAATTTTTGCCTTGTGGTTTGCAAAGCATCTATCGCAGATTGAAAGGACTTTTTTTGAATTAAGCCGTAAGCTTTTTGCAAATCTGTACTGCCTACTTCCGTTGTGGAAGCAAAAGCGAAATTCCCGCCATATTCCGTGACCGTTATTTTTTCGGGACCAATGGTCAGAGGCTTATTTTTAAGGCTTTCCAAATAGGCAGCGACGGAATCCTGTTTACGTTTTTCTTCCATTTTCATGCAGCTTTCCAAGCTATTGCAGGCATAAGGGTTTGAGGAAGAAGATACAGTTTGCTGTTCGGCGGAACTGGACGAGCCGCTATCTGCTGCGCTGGCTGCGCTAGTAGCACTAGCCGTGCTAGTCAAAGCATTTGCTGGCACTTCGCCTAGCCGTGCTATCCTAACCCTAACCTCTGCCTTGCCTTGCGCATTTGATGTGAGCTGCATATATTTGTTGTAGTAGCTTATAGCTTTGGCTTTGTCGCCTTTTTGCTCATAAATTCTACCCAAATAATAATTTGCATTAAAACCTTTTTCCGGATATTCAAAACTTTTGTTGAAATTTATCACAGCGTTATCCAGCTCGCCCATATTAAAGCGGCAAACGCCGGCATAGTAATAAGCTCCTGGGTTGCCGGGTTCCTTTTTCAGAACCTCCCTCCAATACTTTGAGGATTCCGCCCATTGTTTCTTATCGTGAGCGGCTAAACCAGCTTTAAATTCAGGGGAATCGTAGGTATATTTTGAATCACTTGGAGGAGCTGGCGGTTGCTCTACCGCTGGTTTTTGAGTTGCCGTTGCAGCAGCTGCCGTTGTTGCTGTAGTAGTAGTTGCAGTTGTTGCTGTTGTTGCCGTTGTTCCTAGCAAAGCTCCTATACGGGAGATAGCCTTTGTCTTTTGCTCTATGGCTCCAACTTCCGATAAAGCGCGCCATCTTGCCACAGCGTTATCCTTTTGCCCCAGAGCTTCGTAAGCCTCCGCTTCTCCTTCTATGGCTTTTGCTAGTTTGGGATTATACTTTTGCGCAAGCTGGAAGTTATCGATGGCCAACTTGTAATCTTTCATTTTAAAACGTACATTGCCAGCTCCCAAATACGCTTCTGCATTGTTTTTATCCGCAGAAAGCACGGCTTTGTACTCGTCCAGTGCTTCTTTATATTTCCCTCTATCCGCAAAGTCCTGAGCCTGCTTTAACCTTACAGACTGCGAATTTTGCGCAAAGGTAAAACCCGCAACAAAAGCAACCAGAATTAAAAAGCGACTAAACATCGGGTAGTAATATAGTAAAAAGCTAAACAAATAGAAGCCTACCGGTTAAACTCGAAATCAGAAAAAATATGCAACTAAGAATACATAATACTTGAAAAGCGATACCTATGATAAAAGCTTTTTTGTTCGTTTTGTCGAATGAAAGCACTTTGTAGAACACAATGGATATACCAGCTATAAAAATACCGGAAAGCGAAAATATAAAAAAGAGTTTTCTGTCAAAACCCTCGGTAAGCGTGTTAAACGGAACCAGCAAATTGAACCAAAGCAGGAACTGCACCGTAAGGGCTAGACAAAGAGATGGTATTATAGGAATTGCAGCCATATTGTTAAAAAATCTCTACCGTTAAGTTAGAATTTTTTTCTTCTACTTTTTTTTTCACATTTTCTAAAAATTCCATCGGCAGCGGCTGAACGGTATTTTCAGCTACCGGGCGGGCAACGGAATAAATTTGAACGCTTAGCAGGTTTTTTGGATTAGTTTCATAAACTCTTTGGATAATCTGGGCATAGTTTTTAATCTCCATTTCACTGGCGGTTTTGCCCTGTACCTCGCAAAGCATGGTTTGAATGCGCAAGGGAAACCTAGAAACTGCAAATTTCAAGTTATTTTCTATTGAGGCGATATCTATCCCTTTTGCAGGTCTGTTTATAAAATTGAGCCATTCATCTGTGCCAGCATCCAATTTTCCCCATATTTCCCCATTGAAACTTTGAACTTTTTCCAATTGAGCTGCATTTGTTATCAGCACCAATTTTGGAATTTCCGGAATTTCTTTTAAACGCTCGCAAAGTTCGGCAAAATACGGGTAAAGAGTAGGTTCGCCATCTCCGCTTAAAGCGATGTCTCTTAATATCCTATTTTTTTCTTCGATATTTGGAAAGTGTTCAGCTAATTTTGTATTATGATATATAGACAATATCTCTTTCAATTCAGAGATAATCTCATCCACAGATGGAACTTTTGCAGATGTATTTTTTTTATTCACTTGGCAATAAATGCAGTCATAAGAACACGCACAGTTTGGCGTGCAGTTTATGCCTATGGAAAGCCCCTTTGCTCGCCTTGAAATAACTGGATACACAAAACAAAAATTAGCAAACCTGCGATTATGATCTGCCCACGCTTTGGATAATTCAGAAATTGACATACAATCTCAATTGAATGGTATTAAGGCTTTCAAATCTTTCGCCTTTTGCTTCTTCAAAACCTGCCGCTACGCGATCTACGAGTTGCTGCTGATAGGAAAGTTCCAAAAATCTAGTTAGCGCAAAACGCAAATCTGCGGAAAGTTCTTCCACTATATAATCTTTGATTTTCGCATTTGGAAAAAACACCTCGCCTACCAAGTCCAGCGTCACAAACCTCAATAGTGAAAGCCTTACGTTTAGAGAATTTTCCCAACCATAATCTAAAATATTATCGTTTGCCGATACAAATACAGTTCCAACTTCTTTCCTATCCACTGGAACCAATATATTTCTTCTTACGGTTTGCCTTGCGGCAAAGCCAGATTGAGCGGAAATATCGAAGGAACTGGAAAACGAGGAATGTATATTTAATCCAACGCCTTCGCCCAAGCGGAGCGGGTCAAATGGGGGGCTTACGCGGATTTTTTCCCCTTCAAATTTTGTGGTATTATCATCGTTAATATCCTTTGTGTATACAATGGTATTGCCTATCCAATAATATTCTGGAAAAATATGGGTTTTTACATTCACTCTCATATATGGGCCAATCCATTCAAAAAATCTATATACAACGGAACTTTGAAATTGCAAAATGTCTTGCGCAACGCTCCATTGAGATTCTTTTTGTTCTTCGCTCAGCCACTGCATATTTTCTCTTACATAAAGCTGAGTTAACCAAAAAATTTTATTACGGTTGTATAGCATACGCATACGC
Organism: Candidatus Fibrimonadaceae bacterium; assembly: GCA_031281265.1. GTDB lineage: Bacteria > Fibrobacterota > Fibrobacteria > Fibrobacterales > Fibrobacteraceae > Fibrimonas. Next base: position 13,766 of record JAITFO010000066.1, on the reverse strand, counting down.
AAATCGCCAAAGGCATTCCAAGTATCGTTCTTTTGCCCATTCACCGTCACGAGCGTTGTATAGCTGGCAGAACCGCCAAGCCTCATCCCATAAGTCCAACGGGAATCTTTTGAACTGCCCAAACGCATTCTCTGTACCCCACCTGCGATTAACCGTCCGGTGCTCTCTTCAAAAACAAGTTCAACATAGCTCAATTCGCCAGGGTTTACCTGCACGGTTATATAGTTTGCAATGGAGCTAGCATTCTCACCGCTTCTTGTGATTCTATAAACCTGCGGTTGCAAAATCCATGTTCTAATATCGTTCAACCTTTCCTGAGTCACTCCAAAACCCTTGCCATAACTCTCTCCATTATGAACGGCAAAAACCTCATAGCTTTCAGACACAAATTCACCATCTTCATTTATGGTATTTATCACTACGCCGCCCCAATCCGGAGGAATCAGAGTTGTTTTCCCTTCTTCTACTTCAACTCTATATTCAAATCTTTTATCCATATTGCCAGAACCTATGATAACCATATAGGTTCCAACTGGCACAAGTAGGCGAACGCCGTGTTTACCAGCCCATTCCTTTCCCGCATATTCTTTTTTTGAAAGAGTATCTATTTTTATAGCTATGTATTCTGGTTCTAAACGGCTTTCCGTAAAGCGAGGAACAAAAATCGCTCCCTCCCCCATCACACCCGTAAGCGTTTCATCCTGGTTCAACTGCTCTTCTAAACTCGGCGCAGTCCACCCTTTGTTTTCATAAAGATCATATACAACATTTTGCGTTTGAACAAGATTTTTGCTGCGTTCCAAAGCTAATTCAGCATCCGTAACCTCTGTGCCTGGCAACTCTGAAGGGCGCATAGCAAATAAAGTTTGAGCTAAAATAACTACAAACAATTTACCCCTTGCTAACCACTCTTTGTTTTGCGAAGCGAAATTCACTTTATCTCTCCGGGCGGGGGCAGTGTTTCCATCTCAACTGAATTTGTCAAAGGAACATTTTTATAAGTGCCGGCTTGCTTAACCCCCCCAACTTGTGCTCTGATAACGGAATCTATATCGGCTATAGCTTCATTGTGTATGTATTCCAAAAGCTCGGATAAACCGCGCACCACATAAATCGTTTCCAGATTGCTGACTTTTTTGCGATAATCCCATTCCTTGCTCCACAGAGTTCTTCTTGACCTGCTTTCCTGCAAATTTATGTTCATAGCCAAATGCGCATACCATTCGTCTTGATTATCGTATTCCTCTATAGCTCTTATGGTTCCGCTTATGGTATAATCGGACTCATCCATATCCATGCCTCTTCTAACTTCTGAAAAAATTTTAGCAGCATCCAAGTGACGAAAAAACATGTCCGGTATCATGTATTCCAATTTAACAGCCCATAAATCGTAATTGTAAAAATGCAGTTTGTAGGGGGATTGCCTGTATACAATGTTGTTGCGACGGTATGCCTCTGCAACGTTAAAATCTTTTATCCTAACCGTATATTGAGAAGAGGTTTCTTCGAGCATTTCTTTTGGAGTAGGCACATAGTCTAACTGATAATAACTGCTCTCTATAACACGACCCCAACAACCGAGTAGCATAGCAACCGTTGCAGATATTATAATCAATAATTTTTTCATCTAACCCTCTGCTGTTTTTCTTCACCGCGAATCAATAGAGACGGGTTTTCCCTAACTTGACGGCTAACATCGTTTAGATTTTCAACCGCTTCTCTTAAATAACGAACCGTTACGGATAAATCTTCTTGATTGCGGTAAACTAGCTGGTCGCTCCTTTTTGCCAAAAGTTCTATGGATTTTGCCGCATCGTTTGCGCTTTTTACAAGTGCTTCTATTGGCATATTCTGAACTTTTTTATCCGTATGCGAAAGGAGGGAATCCAGCTTTGCAAGCGCAACGGTCATTCTGTGCACTGTTGTTTTGGATTCCTCTGCAACAGCATTGGAATTTTCCAAGAGTTGTTTTGCATATTTGGGGATTTCATTTATATCACTTGTATTTTTTCCCCAAACTGCGTCTAACCTAGTGGTTATGTTGTCTAAATTTGTCGCGATATTGGTAAAACGCCTTTGATTATACTCGTTTGTGATGTTGAGCAAATTATTCATTATGCTTTCAATTTTCTCCGCCATAATCTCCGCCTGCCCGGATATTTGCTTTAATCCGCTAACTGAGGATTTTATAAAATCCCCTCTTGGGGTATTAGGGTCGCCTGGAGCACCGCCGCTGAGTTCAATGCTTTTTAAACCTGTTAGTGAAATTCCGCCTATCAAATTTGCCGTCATAGTTGTTTTTACAGGTGTTCCAGCAGAAACTTCAAAATTTACTATGACCGCAGTTAAATCCTCTTTGTCCACTTCTAAGTGCGTGACTTGCCCTACCACTATACCGTTCAGCTTTACCTTTGCTCCGGGGTTTAAGCCATCCACGGATTCCATAAAGCGGGTTTTATATGGAATGTATTTTTCCGTTATTTTTTTGCCGACCAAAAATGCAGCGGTTCCCAAAATCATAGAAGACACGCACAGCACAAATATGCCAAGCCTTATCCTTTCTGCTTTTGTCGTTTCCATTATGAGTGGTAATTTAGAAAAAGATATGCAAATTTTTGTATATTTAGGCAAAATTTGGGCAAAAATCAGGGGTTTTTATGAGTTGCAACGAAGAAAAAGATGAGAAAAAAAAGGATTTTCTAAAAGAGGCAGAGTATGCACTCGCAAAAAGCAGACGTGTATTTTTATGGGGGCCCGTGGAAGATTCCAGCGCGGAAGAGCTGGTTAAGCAATTTTTATATCTGGATTCCATTTCAAATGAAGACATCTATTTCTTAATAAACAGCCCGGGTGGAGCAATTTCTAGCGGTCTTTCAATTTACGACTGCATGAAATCGTTGAAGAGCAATGTTGTCACAATTTGCGCAGGGCAGGCGGCTTCTTTTGGAGCGGTACTTTTGTGCGCAGGGACAAAGGGCAAACGCTACGCATGGCCCCACGCGAGAATTATGATCCACCAACCGCTTATACACGGCGAAATGATTGCCCCGGCAAGCGACCTTGCAATACAAGCAGAGGAAATGCTCCGCATCCGCGATGTGCTGAACGGGATTTTCAGCGAGCACACGGGTAAATCCAAAGAAGAGCTTGAACGCGACACCGACCGCGACTATTTTATGAGCGCAGAGCAGGCAAAGGAATACGGCATTATTGACGAAGTGAAAAGTGTCCGGTAAACTATCCACAACGGAGGTAGCCTCATATCTAGGCATTAAGGTTCACGATGTTCAAGAGCTGATAAAACTCAGCAAACTATCGGCGGTTAAGTCCACCAGCGGGCAATATCGCATAGATATAAAGGATGTAAAAGCGATAGAAAAGCGATACAAAACAATTAAGAAAAAATCTGAAGACAAAATTTTACAAATAGAAGGCAACGGCACAACGCAAAGAGTATTCTTTGAAAGCTCTCAAAAGATGAAAGACTTGGACGATAACAGCATCCACTTGGCGGTGACTTCCCCACCTTATTTTGATGCAAAAATGTACTCAAGCGGGATTTTAAATGACCTGGGCAACATACACAACATGGACAAATGGTTTAAAGAAATAGGAAAGGTTTGGAAGGAAGTTTTTAGGGTTTTGCAGCCCGGCAGAAAATTTTTCTTGAATATCATGAACCTGCCTATTAGTTATGACAAAAGTTTTAGAACGCTGAATTTGGTGGGCAAAAGCGTTGATTTATGCGAAAGCATAGGCTTTGTTTTTAAGCGCGATATTATATGGCACAAAACAAATGGAGTTAGGGCGCACTTTGGAACTTACCCATATCCGGGCGGGATTTTGCTGAACAACATGCACGAATCAATTTTGGAATTTCAAAAGCCAAATGTTCATAACTTCAATAAATACGCCCACTTAACAGAGGAAATAAAGGAGAAATCCAAGATAGACAAAGACTTTTGGCTCTCTCTTAAAAACAGTGACGTATGGCTTATGAAGCCTGAAAAAAGCGGGGATGGCAGGGAACACGTAGCTCCTTTCCCTTACGAACTCCCCTATCGTTTAATTAAAGCATACACCTATATAGGCGAAACAATTTTAGACCCCTTCTGCGGTAGTGGTACTTCTCTGCTCGCCGCCAAAAACCTTGGCAGGAACGCGGTGGGCTACGAAATAAACGCTAACTTTGCGAAGAGCATTAAGAATAAACTGTGCTCTACTTCTGCTGAACGTTAAGCGATATGTGAGTTTCCAAAAGCTGTATAGTATCCACTTCGCTTGGGCATTGATCCATAGGCGAGCTTGCGCTTGTGTTCTTTGGGAACGCTATGAAATCGCGGATGGAGTCCTGGCCTTCCATAGTTGCCACTACCCTGTCTAAGCCAAGTGCCAAACCGCCGTGCGGAGGAGCACCAAATTTAAAGGCATCCACAAAAAAGCCGAATTTTTCCTTCACTTGGGTTTCGCTTAAACCCAGCAAACGGAATACTTTTTCCTGAACTTCGGGATTATGTATACGAACCGAGCCACCGCCAATTTCCACGCCGTTTAAAACAAGGTCGTAGGCTTGTGCTTCGCAATCACTCAGGTTGCCGCCTAGCATCATATCCAAGTGTTCGGGGATAGGGCTTGTGAATGGGTGGTGCATGGACATAAAGCGTTTTTCCGTTTCGCTGTATTCAAACATCGGGAACCCAGTTACCCAAGCGAACTTGCGAACATCGCTGTTCATCAAGCCTTTTATGCGGGCTATTTCCAAGCGGAGCTGCCCCATCGCGTTAGCTGCCACTTTCTCAGAACCTGCTATAAAGAACATCATATCGCCAGCTTTGCCGCCCACCGCATCGCGGAGTGCGTTTAACTGTTCTGTGGTGAAGAATTTGGCAACCTGTGTTTCCACCTCATCGCCGTCTTTAACCCTCATCCACACCAAGCCCTTGGAACCATAGCGGCCTACATACGAGGTTAAATCGTCTATTTGCTTGCGCGTGAAATCCACGCAGCCTTTTGCAGCAATGCCGCGCACAACGCCTTTGTTTGCAACCGTGCTTTTAAAAACCGCAAAATCCACATTGGCGGCAATATTAGACACATCGGAAATAGGCAAATCAAAACGCAAATCCGGTTTATCGGAGCCATAGCGGAGCATTGCTTCCGAGTATTTAATGCGTGGAATTTCCGGTACTTCAAATTCCCAGATTTTTGCGAGAACTTCTTTCACATAATTATCCAGCATAGCCATCACATCGTTTTGCTCAACAAAAGACATTTCCAAATCTATCTGCGTAAATTCAGGTTGGCGGTCTGCGCGCAAATCTTCGTCTCTAAAGCACTTTGCAATTTGATAATACCTATCCATGCCAGCTATCATCAAAAGCTGCTTGTATTGCTGCGGGCTTTGCGGCAAGGCATAAAACTTACCTGGGTTAACGCGGCTCGGCACAATGTAATCCCTTGCGCCTTCTGGGGTGCTTTTGCAGAGAACGGGGGTTTCAATTTCCTCAAAGCCATTTCTGCGGAAAAAGGCATGAGTTTCGCCGAGCAGCTTGCTTTTTAGCATAAGGTTTTTTTGAATCCACGGGCGGCGCAAATCCAAATAGCGATAGCGCAAGCGTAAATCATCGTTTTCCTTACATTCCTCTTTTGGGTCGTTGATTGCGAGCGGCGGATTTTCCGATTTATTTAAAATTACGAGTTCGTCTATTTTAACATCTATGTCTCCAGTGGATAGCTTTTCGTTTTGCATACCTTCGGGGCGGCTTTGCACCTCGCCTGTCACCTGAATTACAAATTCGTTTCTCAGAGAATCTGCGATTTTATGCACATCCACATTGCGGGCGGGGTCAAAAACCACCTGTGTTTTACCGTATTTATCGCGCAAATCAACGAATATAACGCCGCCTAAATCGCGCCGCCTATCCACCCAACCGCAAAGGCTAACTATTTTTCCGGTATCGCCTTTGCGCAACTCTCCGCAGTTATGTGTACGTTTCATCTAAAAGCCCTCGAATATGGGGTGAATATAGAAAAATACTATATTCTAAAAATGTTCAGGTTATCGTATCTTATGGCAGAGGCTTTTAGGGGGCTCTTACGGCATCGCTTTGTTATAATCCCTTCTCTTGCCACAACATTTCTATGCTCATTTTTGTTGCTCGTAAGCATGAACGCCCTGAATTTTGCGGTTTCGCTTTCCACACATTCCGCTTCTTTATACAGAATAGAAGCATTTTTTCTGGATGCCCCAACACAGGCAAAAGCCGATTCCATTTCCCAAATAGTTGCTTCTTACGAAAGCGTGGACTGGCTAACTTACATTTCGCAAGAACAGGCAAAAGAGGAATTTAAAAAGAGCTTCCCAGAGGATATGCTCTACATGGTTGAAGGGAACCCGTTGCCAGCATCGCTTCGCATTCAGGTAAAAGCTGACTCGCAAAACGTTGAAACCATTCAGAAAATATCAGAGGCTTTGCTAGCCATGCCCGATATTTCCACCGTTCAAGCACCTATTGATTGGATTAAGCGATGGGAAAATTTCAGATGGCACTTCTTTGCAATTCCAACAGCCGTATCTGCAATTATGCTCTGCATTTTATGGATGATTATGTGGAATGCCATGCGGTTGACGCTAATATCTAGAAGGGAATTGGTGAACAACATAAAGTATTCTGGCGGAACACCGTTTTTTATACAGTTCCCGTTTGTGATGGAAGGTCTATTGCAGGGGCTTATAGGTGCTGGTTTGGCGGTTGCCCTGTTCAGTTCTCTAGAAAAAACCGTTATTTCATACTTCCCGATATTCTCGGAATTCACGCAAAAAAGCCTGTATGCAAGCCTATCCGTTTTGTTGTTTGTAACCTTATTAGAAACCGTTGTCAGCTATTCCACTGTTCGCAAATTTTTAGTAAGGGGAATTTAAAATTGAAAATCCTGGTTCTGTTGTTTATTCTGCTTAAAATAACTCAGGCAAATACTCCCTCCATGGATAAGCAGTTAAAGAGCAACACAGATGCCTTAAAAAAAATCCAGCAAGAAATCAAAAAAGCAGAGGAGAAAAAGAAAGAGCTTGAAAGCAGGGAAAGCGGGGTTTTAAACACCATTGCGCAAATAGATAACGGTTTAACGCAAACACGGGATTATCTGAACGATTTGCAAAAAAAAGAAAATTTGCTGAGGCAAGTGATAGACAGCCTTGAAATAGAAATTGAAGTTTTACGAAAAAACATAGAAGAACAGAAAAAAGCCATAGCCATAAGGATAAAAAATTTATATGTGCACGGCAAGCGCGAGGAATGGGAATTATTTTACAATCTTTTAAAAGAAGACGAAAACCCTGAACGCAAACTCTATTGGGTTCAGAGACTTTTGGAAAGCGATAAAACCACCATTGAAAATTATTTAACCACCATAAACAAAGAGCGGGAAGAAAAACAGCAGCTCGAGATAATGCAAAAAGAGATGGCCATCCTTCACGAAAACAAAACGAAGGAAGAGAAAAAACTGCAAAACCAACTGATATTCCAAAACGAAGTTCTTACAAAGGTGCAAACAGACAAATCAACCCAAGAAAGAGCCATTGAGGAATATAAACGCAACCAGCAAGCCTTAGCCGCGCTCATAGCCTCCATCGAAAAAAAGCAGCAAGAGGCTATAGCAAAAAAGAAAGCCGAAGAAGAAAGAAAAGCAAAGGAACGGCAAGCTCAAGCTCAAAAGAGCAATCAAAAAGACAGCCCAAAAAACAATATAGCCATTCCTCAAGAAGTTCAAGCTCCAGTAGCCGTAGGGCCTAAGTGCACTCCGCTAAACGGGCAGATAATAAGCGACTACGGCCACCATGTTAATAAAGTCCTGAACATAAAGACCATGCACCTTGGCACGGAGATCAGAGGGCAAAAAGGCGAAAGCGTCAGAGCCGCTGCTGCAGGCACGGTTGTAATGATAGGCAACGTGCCCGGGCACGGCCCATCGGTAATTCTGAGCCACAGAGGTTCTCATTACAGCGTTTACGGCCATTTAGCAACTATAAAGGTTAAAGAAGGCGAAACCGTGAAGAACTGCCAAGAGATAGGTACAGTTGGCAACGCGGAATCTACCAACGGATATAAATTGTTTTTCCAAGTATATAAGGGTACTCAAACTCAAGACCCAATGGCTTGGCTTAAAAATTAACCTCTTTATCAAAAATTTATATATATTATACTGTAATGGACACAATTCCGGTTACAAAAGAAACTTACGAGCAATTGTCAAAGGAGCTTGAAAACTTAAAAAAAGTTGAGCGCCCGCGTATTTTGCAGGAAATAGCCGATGCTAGGGCGCAGGGTGATTTGAGCGAAAATTTTGAATACCACTCCGCAAAGGACCAGCAGGGCAAAATTGAGTCCAGAATACAGTTTTTGGAAGACAGGGTTGCTAGGGCGGAGGTCATTGAACACGACACCGCATCTGCGGAACGGATTTTATTTGGGGCAACCGTAAAGGTAAAAGACCTGACTTTGGGTAAAGAATATGAATATCAGCTGGTTTCGCCGGAAGGTTCAGACCCCGCAAACGGCAAAATAAGCTCAGTTAGCCCCATAGGGAAGGCCTTGATAGGTAAAACAAGGGGTGATAAAGTTGATGTCAAGACCCCGAAGAAAATGATAAAATTTGAGATTTTGGATTATAGATAGACCCTAAAAATTAACTTTTTTGGATGAAAATTGTCTTTTTTTGCATTTTTTTTATATTTTTTTTATATATTTAAGAGTGGAGTATGCATGAAAATTAGTTTTAATAAGTTTTTTGGCGTGGCTTTTTTTCTGTTTGCCGTTTCCGTTTGGGCGGGTAAATGGACTATCGATGCTTTTGACAATTCCCCTGACCCGGGAGATCCGGATAAGTACATTGCTGCGGAATCTGGCAAAGGCTTAACCCCCGTTAAACCTGAGCAGGTCACTAAGCAAGAGGATGTGCTCTACATCAGGCAAAAGTTTGAAGATGACGCGGGTAGGTCAACCTATCAAATGTTTAGAGGAAAAGCAAAGCCAGCCGCTAAGGGCTTGGGCAAAATCAGTTTGGCTGGCATTCCATACCAAACCCTTCTTAAAATGAAGTTATTTTACAAAAGAAACTCCGACCCCGAAGACGATTTAGAAGGGGTGTATTACGATGGGCAGGATATCTTTGTTGAAGGCGAAGACCCCGTTTATATAAATCTGAACGGCAAAATGGAAGAATTGAAACCTATGGCTTTCAAGGAATTCGAGATTAAAATAACCTCCGAGCCAGCTGGAGCAGCTGTGAGCGTTGGTTCTGCCAGCAGAGGAACAACCCCTGCCACTTTTACCGTCACTGCCTCAAAAACTCTAGCCGTTGTTATATCTAGAGAGGGTTATTACACGGTCGTTAGGCCAGTTACCCCCGCTGATAAAGGAGTCACCGAAGAAAAGGTTACACTAACAGCTAGAGCACCGCTGACCAATCCCGCAACGGCATTTAAAACACAATTGGATGCAGCAGTTCAAAAGAAAGATGCAACTGCCATAAGAAACGTAAGAACTAGCGTTATGCAAACATTGAGCACTTATAACGCGGAGACTCAAAAAAACATAGCCGCTGCTTTGGGACGTTTCCCTGAAAACCCGCCAAAAGCCGCAAAAGAAACCCCAGAGGATTTTAACTCCCGCAGAAATATTTGGACTAATGCGCAAAACAGGGAAAGGGATGCCCTGAATAGAGAGGCTGAAAGTTATTTTAAAGAACTTAAAGACCTTTTAGCTAGAATTGATTCTCAAAACGAAGAGATGGATTTTGCGCTGAAATATGAATATATTCCATCACGCGCACTGCAACCTACAAACCTAAGCATAAGGGATTTTACTGTAAATGCAAACGTCGATAGCTATAGCGTTAAATTTAAATATAACAATGGGAAATTAGCTTATGGTTCAATACCCCGTGGTGAGATTGAGCAAAATTTAAACAAGGTTCACGGTGTGCTGAAACTTTGGAACACTCCCAACGAAAACGGAGATTTTGCATCCGTTTACGACATAGCGTTCTTCTATAACGAAACTCCATTGCAAACCATAACCAAAGGTACTTTTACAATGGGGAATGCCACAAACTCATCGCGCAATACAGAAAGGGATTTAAACTCACGCATAGCTAGGCTCCCTAGCAAAGCGTCATGGGACAAAAGAGATTCAGAAGCCACACTTGCCGCGCTTCGCGCTGGTGCAGCCGCTAACCCCGCTTCAAAATCCACTCAAGTGGCATCAAGAGATGATGATGACGACGATGATGAGGAATTTGATGACGATGAGGAATTTGATGACGAGATGGAAGACCAAAAACGGTCGGATTATTCCAGAACTTCAGCTTCAAGAAGCGCAACTGATATCTTTGGAAATACGGATGAATACCTATTCTGGTCAGGCGTAGGATTTGCAGCTATAGCCATTGGTTCTGGCGTTGTAGGCTTCTTAGAGAATACAAAATGGACGGACGCAAATGAGGCTTTGAAAGTTGCAAATAAGAATATAGGGATAGTCAGGAAGCAAATAAAGGACGGTTGTGAAGCCGCAGGCTATAGTGGTGAACTTGCTGATATTTGCGCTGCCAAATGGGAAGAAAAGGCAAAACAGGAAACAGATGTCAAGATGCTTTTTGATAATCAGAAGCAAAACAAAGATGCTAGAGACTCTTACGGCAAAAGCCGTGTAATATGGTTTAGCGCTGCGGCTCTTTCCGCTGCTATAAGTATAACTCTGTTCCTATGGTAAGGGCTTGGATTTCGATAGATAAAATCTTCTGCGAAACCATAATCGGGATATATCCACAAGAACTTCTTACCCCGCAAGGGGTGGAGTTCTCTTTTTCTTTTGAATACGATTGCGAGCAAGCGATAACAACCGATTCTATAGAAAATGCCGTGGACTACGCAGTACTTGCAGAAGAATTAAAGGCATTTGTCTCCAACAGTAAATTCAGCCTTTTGGAAACCTTGACCGCCGAAATTGCAAACAAGATTTTAGCATTTTCACCTAAGATAACAACAGCAAAAGTTTATTGCAGCAAACTAAATGAGTTAAAACCAAAAGCAGAAATAACATGTTCAAAAATCACGAAATAAGGGAGATAAAAATTGACTCGCCTGAATACCCTGCTTTGCTCAAAAAGTCCAGATATGCCGTGCCGCTTTGGATTGTGGGCGAAAATTTCAGAGATGAGTTTTGCCTCGCTATGGTGGGTACCAGAACTCCTAGCGGGTTAGCCGCAAGCTCTGTAAAATCCATGGTTAAAACCTTAAAGAACCGTGATGTTCGCATAGTCAGCGGGCTTGCCCAGGGCATAGACTCGCTTTGCCACGTAGCAGCAGTTGATAATGGCTTGCCCACCACCGCCGTGATAGCCCAAGGATTGGATGTGCCTTTGCAAAGCAGCCAAAAGATTTTAGCGGAGAAAATCCTAAAACTAGGCGGGAATATAATCACTCCTTATGCACCGGGGACAAAAGCGTATTTGAGCAGTTTTGTGAAAAGAAATACCATAATATCTGGAATATCCAACGCCACTTTAATTGTGGAAAGCCGATTAAAAGGCGGGGCTATGCACACGGCAAATTTCTGCATCAGGGAAAATAAACCACTGCTGGCAATGCCTGGCTCCCCTATGAACCCTACATCGGAGGGTTGCAATTTTCTCATTTACAAAAAGCGTGCGCAAATTGTCTGGAGCGCCAAAGAATTGCCGGAAATCTTGGGCTTAAATTCCCTATTCCCTCTTTCCACATATTCAACATCCCGCACTCCCGTCAAAACGGAACTGCCAAATTGGGTAACGGAAGGGACTATTCTGCAAATCAACGATATTTGCGAACAGAGCGAAAAAAGCGTGAATGAAGTTCTAACCATGCTAACGGAATTGGAAATACTGGGAAAATGCAGAGTGAACGGACAAAATGTTATATTTTTGTAAATTCTAGTTATGGATTGTAAAGAGGAAATTGAACATAAAAAATACGGTTATTTGGAAGGGGTAATTTCGATAATAGTGAACTCTGCTCTGTTCGCTGCAAAATTATACGCAGGAGTTATAACCGGTTCAATAGCTCTGATTGCAGATGCCTGGCATACATTATCCGATTCCCTCAGCTCGCTGGTAGTTATAATCGCGGTTAAAATTTCCAGCAAAAAGCCAGACTCCGAACATCCGTTTGGGCATGGGCGCTGGGAACAGATAGCTGCCCTATTCATAGCCTTTTTCCTAGCTGTGATAGCTTACGATTTTGCCAAGGATTCCATAGCCCGCTTTAGCCATAAAGAGCCTACAAATTTTGGAATGCTCGCGATAGTAGTAACCGCTATGTCCGTTATTGTAAAGGAGTTGCTCGCGCAATACGCTTTTTATCTATACAGAAAAACGGGCAATTTAACCCTTAAAGCAGATGGCTGGCACCATCGCTCGGATGCGCTATCTTCCGTTGTGGTTTTGATAGGTATTATTTTTGCATTGAAATATCCGCAAGCATGGTGGATGGACAGCGTTCTAGGCCTTACAATATCTTTAATGCTCTTTTACGCCGTTTATGAAATTGCCAAAGAAACCGTGACAAAGTTGCTCGGCGAATCTCCGAGCGCGGAATTCATAGAAAAGATATGCTCTGCCGTGAGTAGCCTGAATTTAGGCGACCTAAAGCTGCACCATTTTCACATTCACAACTACGTGAACCATCAGGAGCTTACAATGCACATCCGGTTAGATGGGCAAAAGAGCATAGAAGAGGGGCATCGCATAGCCACAGCCATAGAAAAAAAGCTACGTAGCGATTTTGGGCTTCATACCACGGTTCATATAGAGCCTCTAAGGGAAGCCCCCCATTAAAACATTTGACAAATCCTCAAAAAATTGCTATATTTACTTCGCCTGTTAAAAACGGGTCCCTTCCCACCCTCGTGTTGGGGGTGGGCGAAAGTCCAAAAGGAGAACATTTATGGGTATAAAAGACTACGAAACCATGGTGGTTATAGACGCCATGATTTCTGATGAGGCTATAGAGGCCGAAATTGCCGCTGTCGAAAAAAAGATAGCGGCTCATTCTGGGGAAATCAAGAGGTGCGATAAATGGGGCAAGCGTAAGCTCGCGTATGTGATTCGCAAGCAAACTCACGGTTTCTACGCTATATTCTATTACAAGGCAGATAGCGGCATTGTTCAGGATTTAGAACGCGGTTTTAACATAAATTCAAATGTTTTGCGTTTTTTAACCCTTGCCGATTATCCATTAACCGATATAATTTACAACCAAGATCATGTTAGCAGCAATGAATACACTGCTTTTGATATAGACGATGGAGAAGACTGATGAACTTTGAAGAAAAAAAGAACGAACGCAACAACGTTCCGCGCAAAAAAAATTGCTGGTTCTCCGAAAATAAAATCAGCTTTATAGATTACAAAGACGAAGCAATGCTTCGCCGTTTCCTCTCCGACCGTGGCAAAATTTTGCCCCGCCGTTTGTCTGGGACGTGCGCAAAGCACCAGCGTGAATTGGTGGAAGCCATCAAACGTGCCCGCCATGTAGCATTATTGCCATTCGTAGCGGATTCTTTGAGATAAGGAGGAACTATGGAAATTATTCTTAAATCAGATGTTCCGAACTTGGGAAAGCTACTGGATGTAGTTAATGTTAAAAGCGGTTATGCCCGCAATTACCTATTTCCTCGCAGCCTTGCCATTATGGCAACCAAAGAGGCAAAACGCAAATTGGAAAAAAACCG
>JAITFO010000041.1 GCA_031281265.1 Candidatus Fibrimonadaceae bacterium | reverse complement strand
GTTTGAAAAACAGTGTGGCATTTCTCCGATTCTGGAATAAAATCAAAATCAGCCACTATTATGGATTTAGCAGGCTTTAGCTTTGAATACGGGTCTCCCGTGCCTAGCTGCTCGGTAAGTAGATGCGACCTGTAATACGATATCCTGCCTCTTACGTCAGGAACGCTGTTTGCTTGCATCTCTATGTCTATGATATTCCCGTTTGAGAGTTTGGCTTTTATGTCCAAAATTCCCAGCTTGTCGTCCACGCTCTCCCTTTTCAGGTGGGTATCGTAAAAGAAAATATTTTCCAATTCGCCGTCCTTGTAGCCAAGGACAGCACTTATGAAATTTATTGTCAAATCCTTGTAGCGTTCATCACCGAACAGCAGTTTGAATATCACGTCCACTTTCGGGCTTAACAGTTCGGGCAGGTTGTCATTATGCATAGCATATTCTCCATCTAAAGGTTTATTGCCTATTAGACGCTTGTCGAGGCGGAAAAAATTCAAAAAAATGAATTTGCAAACAGGTGTTGACGTTTTTGTGTATTTTTTTGAAATTATATCAGCAGTCCTGTAAATCCTAAAATCGGGGGCATCGTGGTTCAGACAAAATGCCCTAAGCCACCTCGTCCACAACCTTCCTCGGCACAACAAAATCAACGCACAAGGCGAGCCATACGGAAACGGTGCAAGAGATAAGCGGGTTCCAAGGCCAGGAGAAAACCCCGTTCAGAGGCGGAGTGTATTGCTGAATAAATGGAATGCCGTTGAACAAAAGCAAACTCAGCATACCGCACACAACGCCGGTCAAAACCGAAAATGAACGCAGATAGGTTGCAAAAAACGAGAGCAAAAAAAGCGCAAGGAGCGGCCCTGTGAAAAGCCCTGTGAAAAACAGAGCGTTCTTCAAAAGCGAACCTTCTTGCGATGCCGCAACAAATGCCGCAAAGGTTCCGCACACTCCCCAAAGCACAATCCAAAGCTTTGTTCTGAACATAGATTCCTGCCCCACCGCTTTGCACAAAATATCCTTTTCCGTTGTGTTTCCCAAAGCGTGTATAGCACTGGAAATGCTGCTCATAGCCGCCGCATAAATTGCTGCTACCAAAAGCCCAGTTAAACCGCTTGGCAAACTATTCACTATAAAATAGGGGAACACATCATTAACTTCCAAATTTTCTGGAAGCGGACTTACATTTTTAACTTTATAATAAACAAACAATGCCGCTCCAAGCCAATAAAACAAAAGCGAAACCGCAAGCCCAAGCACCATAGACAAAATGCTCGACCTGTTTGCAGCCTTAACGTCTTTGCAACTCAAATATCTCTGCACAAATTGCTGGTCGCAACCCCTGATGGCAATCTCCAAAACCGCATACACAATGCCCGCAGAGAGCAAAGTTCGTGCATTGGAAATATCTAGCGAAGCGTTGAACCAATGGCTTTTGCCGCTCTCGCTCGCAAGGGTTGAGAGTTCCCCAAACCCGCCGATTCCGTTTACCAAAACAAAAAGCGCAAAAATCCCGCCGCCTAAAAAAACCACAAATTGCATCACATCCGTCCACACAACAGCCTTAAAACCACCATACCACGTATATATAATAGCAGCAACCGAAGAAATCAAAATAGCCGCCCACACGGGAATTTGCAGAATGGGAGCGAGAACCAAAGAAGGAGCGAACAACAAAATACCTGTTCTCAAAACTAAATGCATCGCGTAAAACACCGCGGCAATCCTGCGCACGGAACGGGAAAAACTTTTTTCCAAAATCTCGTAAGCGCTCTGCGCCCCGCTTTTTCTCAAACGCGGGATAAACAACCACCCAACAACCAAAATGCTCAGAAAGCTCCCGACATTGGTCATTATAAAAGTCATATCCACATCAAAAACATCTGCCGGAACGCCCAGCAACGTTGTTGCACTGACAGAAGTCGCTATTAAACTTATGCCAACCGGAATCCAAGGCATTGAACTGCCTCCGAGCATATAATCTTTAAAAGAACGGTTGCTCCTCGCGGCGTACAAGCCTATAAAAATAGACAGGCACCAATATACCGCAAGCACAAGCCAGTCTATGGCACCAAACATTACACGTCTCCCAACATCTCTCTAAATTTTTTTGTGACAGTAACCGTAAATAGATATCTACTGGGTTGCTTTGTTTTTTTCATCATTTCTTCCAATTTTTCATTATCCAGCCATATTGTATAGCTCTTCACAAACAGAGAATGTTCGGAAAGCATACTTTCTGCGCTTGTTATCATTTGCATTGCCATTATTTTAAAAATATCCTCTTTAAAATCACCTCTTATGGATAACACAATTTCATCATTGCCAATCATCGCCAAATGCCGCCCGTTCCAAGCTTTTTTTAAACTTTTGAAAACCTCTGGAATTTTTTTAAAATCCGCAACCTTATTCTCTTTTTTTATAGGTATGCATTTAAAAAACAAAATTCCAAGACTATCATCGTTATTTTTTAAATCGTCTACTTCTGTTTCGTAATAGCTCAAAAGACTACCTAAGCCGTTTGAATCTATGCCAGCCCAATCACTTTCATCTTTTAGTCTGGATTCGTCTTTGTTTTGAATATCCGAGAGTTTAAGGGCTGCGCAGGAAACAATGCAACTCAGCATAATCTCATCTGTCAAAGAAACCACGCTATCATTTTTACTTTCTAGCACAATGACTAATGGATATGAATTGTTTTGTACCTGAGGTGCAACGGCAAAAAGCGAGCGAAGCTCTAAATTTTTCGGTTCGCTTTCGTAAAATCTACAGATATAAGGGTCTGTTGAAATTTTTAGCTCCTTTACAGACGAAACTTTCCTTGCAAAAAGTTCGTATAACAAGCATTTTACATGAACATTAAAAGATATGCCCTTGAAAACTTCCTTCTGCTCCCCTACTACTTCCGATATATGCCACAAATCTCTTTCCTTTTCGTCTGGCGTAATTATCATCAATCTATCAAACCTAAAATTATCTTGCAAAATTTTGGATAGATTTGCGATGAGATTCCCCTTTGAAGCAGAACGGAATAAATCCAAAATATCTTTTAGTATTCCGTTAAACAAGGTATTCTCTTTGTTCAACTTAAAATTCATATCCAAAGTTCTGAGCATTTTTTCTGCAAGGCTTGCGAGTTCCCGCAATTCCAAATAAATTTTATCGCTAAACACCCTTTCGTCTGTGCTGTCTATGGTTATGTAGCCGCGCTTTTTTCCGCTGCCGGAAACAAGAGCACCGGCCATGGAATTGACAATTTGATTTTCAGACTGAAAAACGTCTATGGGAATTTCTTCTCCACAGCAATTGAATTCCTTTTTTGAAAAACATCTGTCGTCTTGAGGCACAAATAAATTTTCGCTCACACGATAAGGGCTGTTGCAAATCCTCAGGGCAAAGCCTTCACCGCTGAATACCCAGTAACAGATGGAGAGAATTTTGTCGTTTTCTTTTTCCAAGCGGCTACGAAAAAGAGCGAGCAATTTTTCCAAAATGGAATCTTTAATTGCAGAATCCGTCTCGGAGCATACCCTTTCTTGCTCCGACCTTTTTACAGCGGTTCCATCTTGCTGTGCATCAGTGGTATATATAATCGGTACGCCTATGGTTTCCGTTAACCTGTGCGGCATATCCTTTGGAGTTTTGTGCAATCTTCTGTAATTGTAAACCCAGGCAAAAAACCAGCCCAACAGCACTGCAAGGCCTAAGCAAAAAAGAAACGCATTTGCGGATATGTACACGATGGAAAGATAGAAAAAAATTCTACATTAATCACGTTACGCAATGCCTATGCAAATGAACATATCGCAAGGAATGAAGATAGACCAAAAACTATCTGCCCAAACCATACTTGCATCGCAGATTTTGCAGATGAATTCTCTAGAATTGGAAGTTGCCATTCAGCAAGAGCTGGAAACAAATCCTCTCTTGGAAATTGACGAAAGCGACGAAGAAAGTGAAAACAGCGAAGAGGGTGAAAGCGGCGAAAGCGAAAATCTTGAGGATTGGGAAGATTCCGACAGAGGGATTTTAGACGAACCGGAAAAAAAATCCGATTTGGATTGGGATGGTTATTTTCAAGATGGGTTTAAGCATAGCGAGCCGGAGGATTTTAGCCGCCGAGACCCGGACGAAGACGATTGGGAACGCCCGCAATGCTATGATTTGGATATTCAGCAATATCTGCTAAACCAGCTCAAAGACAGGAACCTGCCGGAAAAAGTTTACGACTGCCTTGTATATTTAATAGGCTGCGTTGGCGATAACGGATTTCTGCGCGAAGAAAACGATTTGAACGAGGCCAAAGGGCCAAATTTAGACAAAAATCCTTTGGTAAAAGCCATAGATTCGGTTTTGCAAAACGAAAAGCTCTTAAAAAAAGCACCGAAAGAGGTGAGAGAGGCTTTTGAAATACTGCGCAATTTGGAACCACCCGGAGTAGGCGCTTTTGATCTGCGCGACTGCCTTATAATACAGGCTAAAAGAGTCCCGGGTTTTTCAAAAACGGCAATTAACATCTTGGAAAATCATTACGATTTATTATTAGAGCTGCGTTATATCCAAATAGCAAAGGCCATGAACATCTCCGTTCAGGAAGTGACCGACTCTTTAAAAGAGGTGGCAAGGCTGAACCCTCACCCGCTCTCGCAAATTCAGGTTTCCAAATTCTCTTATGTAACCCCGGATTTTGTTGTGGAAAGGGAAACAGACGGCTCTTTTAACGTATCGCTTAGAGATGGCACAAAAGCCAAATTGAAGATAAACGAATCCTACAAAAGCCTATTGAAAACAAAATCGGCTAACAGCGAAGACAAATCCTGGATAAGAAACAAATTGAATTCCGCAAATGTTTTTATGCGAAGCGTGGAGAGCCGCAAAGAGACAATGCTTTTGGTTATGAATGCCATTGTTCGCCTTCAATACGACTTTTTTGCACGTGGCCCGCAACATCTAAGGCCTATGATTTTGCAGGATGTAGCGACTAGAATAAATCGCGACATAAGCACCGTGAACAGGGTCACAAACGGGAAATATGTCCAAACCTCTTATGGCGTTTTTGAGCTAAAAAAATTCTTCTCCGCCGGAGTTGCCCAAGAAGATGGCACCGAGGTCAGCAATGTTAAAATAAAAGATAGCATCAAAGAACTCATAAATAGCGAAGACAAAAAAAGCCCCCTCTCCGACCAGGAAATTTCAGAACTGTTGGAAGAGCGCGGCTTAAAAGTTGCCCGCAGAACGGTGAACAAGTACCGCGAAGCTATGGGAATTTTGCCAGTAAAAGTTAGGAAGAGCAGATGATTTTTCTACATTTAATCCCAACAAAATAGGAGATTTCATGTCCCTTTTAGAAACCTTGCCCAAGCCGCAGGCAAAAGATTGCCTGCTAGACTACGCTGCGATTTTGCAACTTTTGCCACATCGCTTCCCCTTTCTGCTCGTAGATCGAGTTTTGAGCTTTGACCCAAATGCGGAGAAGGCAAAAATAACCTGCATAAAAAACACGAGCTTCAACGAGCCTTATTTTATGGGGCACTTCCCAGGCGACCCCGTGATGCCGGGTGTTCTGCAAATAGAAGCTATGGCACAGGCAGGTTGCATTATGGCATACCTTAAATTTGAAGAGGAATCCAAAGGCAAACGTCCAGCCTTTATGGGCGTTGACGCTTGCAGGTTCCGCCGCGCTGTTAGGCCGGGCGATACTTTGAGAATTGAAGCCGAGTTGGAGGAATTCCGCCGTGGCATAATCTCCTTTGACGCGAAAATTTTTGTTGGCGAAGACCGCGTTGCAGACGCGAAACTAAAAGCCACAATGGTATGATATGCGCGTTTTAGTCACCGGTGGAGCGGGCTTTTTAGGTTCGCATTTGTGCGACAGGCTTATTGAGCAAGGGCACGATGTCCTTTGCCTTGACAACTATTTCACAGGTAGCAAAAAAAATGTTGAGCATTTAGCGGGCAACCCCCGTTTTGAGCTTATCCGCCACGACGTCACCGAACCCATCCTTTTGGAAGTGGACAGGATTTACAATTTAGCCTGCCCCGCCTCGCCGGTGCATTACCAATACAACCCCGTAAAAACCATCAAAACCAGCATTTTGGGGGCGGTGAATATGCTGGGACTTGCCAAAAGAGTTAGGGCTAGGATTTTGCAGGCGAGCACAAGCGAGGTTTACGGAGACCCAAGCGTCCACCCGCAAACCGAGGAATATTGGGGGAACGTGAACCCCATAGGCATCCGCAGTTGCTATGACGAGGGCAAGCGTGTTGCAGAAACACTATTTATGGATTACCATCGCCAGAACAAAGTGGATATTCGCATAGTGCGGATTTTCAACACCTATGGCCCCCGGATGCATCCAAATGATGGCAGGGTGGTCTCCAACTTTATAGTGCAGGCTTTGCAGGGCAAGGATATAACGGTTTACGGCGATGGGCAGCAAACGCGCTCTTTCTGTTTTGCGAGCGACTTGGTGGAAGCCATTATGCGCGCAATGGAGCAAACGGAGAGCGTTGGCCCCATAAACATAGGCAATCCAGGCGAATTCACAATTTTGGAGCTTGCGGAAAAGGTTATAAAACTCACCGGCAGCAAAAGCAGAATTGTAAAAGAACCTCTGCCCGCAGACGACCCAAAACAACGCAAGCCGGACATCAGCAAGGCAAAAAAAATCCTAGACTGGGAACCAAGCGTAAACTTAGAAGACGGGTTGAAAAAAACTATTGATTATTTTAGGGCAATTTAAAAATCTTTTTACTATCTTTTTTTACTATCTTTCCTATATGCGTATTGGTATAATTGGAGTTGGCACCGTTGGCAGCGGGGTGGTTGAAATAATAGAGCAAAAAAGGGAGGAATTCCACGCAAAATTTGGCATCCTCTTGGAAATTGCCGCAGTTGTTGCCAAAACAGAAGAAGAACTTACTGTTTTTAAGGAAAAGGGTTATAAAGGGTTCACGGATGTTTCTGCCGTTTTAGAAGATGAATCCATAACGGTTATATGCGAGCTTGCCGGCGGCTATGAACTGCCTTTTAAATGGATTTCCAAGGCACTTGAAAACGGCAAACATATTGTAACAGCGAACAAAGCGCTCCTTGCAAAACATGGCAACGAGATTTTTCCGCTTGCGGAGCAAAAAAAATGCCACGTGCTATTTGAAGCGGCCATTGGCGGCGGAATTCCCATTATCCGCAGCTTACAGGAGAGTTTGCTAGGGAACAAAGTGGAATCCCTGAGTTGCATAATCAACGGAACTTGCAATTATATTTTAACGCGGATGGCCATAGAAGGGCTTTCTTTTGAAGAGGTTTTGAAAGATGCCCAAAAACTGGGTTTTGCGGAGGCAAACCCCTCTTTTGATGTGGATGGCATAGATTCCGCCCACAAAACCGCAATTTTAGCCAGCCTTTGCAGCGGTCGCTTCGTAGATTTTGAAAAAATCCATGTAACTGGAATAAGAGACCTTGCCGCGCAGGATATTCAATTTATACAGGAGTTGGGCGGGATTGTGCGGCTCCTTGGCATTTACAACCGTGTTGGCGACAAAATAGACGCAAGGGTTCACCCGTGCATTGTGCCAAGCGACCATTTGCTGGCAAGCGTAAAATACGTGCTGAACGCCGTTTACCTACAATGCGACAATTTGGGGCCTACCCTACAGACCGGCGCGGGAGCTGGCAAGCTGCCAACCGCAAGCGCGGTGGTGGCAGACCTTATATCCCTAGCCCGTTCCACGGAATCCGGGCATAGGGAACCTTTGCAAATGGGCTGGTTCCAAAAAGAAAACTCTGCCGAATTGATTCCCATTGGGGAAACCTGCACGCGCTATTATTTTCGCTTTGTTACAAAGGATAATTACGGCGTTTTGGCAAAAAT